>JALVCM010000023.1 GCA_027010005.1 Thiohalobacter sp. | reverse complement strand
TGCCCCGGCTGTTGTGACGCCGCCGAAACCTGCACCGGTCAAAAAGCCGGCCAGTCAGCCACTGAAGGGGAGCTGGGTCGTGCAGGTGGTCAGCCTGTCGAACAAGGCGAATGCGCTGGCGCTGCGTGACAAGCTGCGCAAGGGCGGTTTCGCGACCCAGGTCGAGCAGGTGCGGGTGGATGGCAAGACCCGTTACCGGGTGCGTGTCGGTCCCTTCCTTGAGCGGGCCGAGGCGGACCGTGCCAGAAAGCAGGTGGCCGAGCGTTTTGAGCAGAATGGCCGGGTGATGTCGTACCCGTAATAATCGTTCGCCTTCGCTGCACTGCTTCGAGTAAAATAGCGCCACGACGCAAACGGCCCGAGGGTTTCGGAAAACATATGCAGGTTCTGGTTTGATCTGGGTCGACTACTTTATCCTGGCGATCATCACAATATCCGCGTTGCTGAGCTTGTGGCGCGGGTTTTTCAAGGAAGCCCTGTCGTTGGTGACCTGGGTGGCGGCACTGTGGTTCGCGATGCTGTATTTCGATGATTTTGGTGGCTACCTGTCGCAGTGGATCGAGACACCGTCGGTACGTGGCTGGGTGGCTTTCGCCATATTGTTTGTGGCAATCGTCATCGCGGGCGGCGTGGTGAATTTCCTGGTCGGCAAGCTGGTGGAGAAATCCGGGCTGAGCGCGACCGACCGGGCGCTGGGGATGGTATTTGGCGTGGCGCGTGGTGCTGTCATTGTATCCGTGCTGGTGATGCTGGCGGGGCTGACTTCGGTACCACAGGATCCCTGGTGGAGCGAGTCGCTGCTGCTGGCGCATTTTCAGGACATGGCGATGTGGTTGCGCAGTTTTCTGCCAGTCAGCATCCAGGAAAACATTCAATTCGGGTAAGCGAAGGTCGGGCGTGTGTGTGGCATAGTCGGTATTGTTTCAAAGGGTGCGGTCAACCAGTCGATTTATGACGCGTTGACCATTCTCCAGCATCGCGGGCAGGACGCTGCCGGCATCATGACCTGCGAGGGCAGTCAGCTGTACCTGCGCAAGAACAACGGGCTGGTGCGCGATGTGTTCCACACCCGCCACATGCTGCGCCTGCGCGGCAAGATGGGGATAGGCCATGTCCGTTATCCCACGGCAGGCTGCGAGAGTTCGGCCGAGGCACAGCCATTCTATGTTAATTCACCGTACGGTATTTCGCTGGCGCATAACGGTAACCTGGTGAATGCCGAGTCGCTGAAAAAGAACCTGTTCCGCGAAGACCTGCGGCATATCAATACGGATTCCGATTCTGAAGTGCTGCTCAATGTATTTGCCCACGAGTTACAGCGGCGTGGCAAGTTGCGTATCAATGCCGATGACGTATTCGCGGCAGTTTCCGGCGTACACCAGCGCTGCCAGGGTGCCTACGCGGCGGTGGCCATGATTACCGGTTTCGGGGTCGTGGCGTTCCGTGACCCGCACGGTGTTCGGCCACTGGTATACGGGCGGCGTAAAAATGCAGAGGGTTATGATTACATGGCTGCGTCCGAAAGCGTGGCACTCGATTCGCTGGGCTTTGAGCTGATCGACGATGTGCGCCCGGGGGAAGCCGTGTTCCTGGGCTACGACGGCAGTATTGTGACACGCCAGTGTGCCGATCAGCCGTCCTATGCACCGTGTATTTTTGAACACGTTTACCTGGCCCGCCCCGATTCCATTATCGATAATGTATCGGTCTACAAGGCCCGCTTGCGCATGGGCGAGGCACTGGCGGAAAAAATTGTGCAGGAACGTCCGCAGCACGATATCGACGTGGTGATTCCCATCCCGGACACCAGTCGTACCGCGGCCCTGCAGCTGGCCAACTCGCTGGGCATCAAGTACCGCGAAGGGTTTATCAAGAACCGCTATATTGGCCGCACCTTTATCATGCCCGGTCAGCAACAGCGCAAGAAGTCGGTGCGTCAGAAACTCAATGCCATCGACCTGGAATTCCGCGACAAGAACGTGATGCTGGTGGATGACTCCATTGTGCGGGGTACGACATCGCAGCAGATCATCCAGATGGCGCGTGATGCGGGTGCCCGCAACGTCTACTTTGCCTCGGCCGCGCCACCGGTGCGTTATCCCAACGTATACGGGATCGACATGCCGACCAAGGACGAACTGATTGCACATGGCCGTACGGTGGAACAGGTGGCAGTAGAAATCGGTGCCGACTGGCTGGTGTTCCAGGAGCTGGATGACCTGGTCGAGGCCGTGCGCAAGGGCAACCCCGATATCAACGAGTTCGACTGCTCCGTCTTTACGGGTGAATACGTCACGGGTGGCGTGGACGAGGCATACCTCGATCACATCGAACAGCTGCGCTGCGACGCGGCCAAGGAAGACCGAAGGCTGGGCGACCATGAGGTCATTGAGCTGCACAATAACGCTTGACGCGTGACGGCAACGAATCTAGTCTTTCGCCGAGGGTCTGGTTAGACCGTCATGCCGGCGCAGGCCGGCAGCCAGTGTGCCGGGCTTTATGGATTCCGGCATTCGCCGGAATGACGAGAGATGAATGAACCAGAGATTTCCCCAGCGATTGCGCCGATTTGAATTCAGCTTGCGGGCGCGTAATAAATCCGGCTAAAGCGAAGGCGCCTGCCCTCGTACAGCCGATGGCGGGTTTTTTTGTGCCCGCGGAAATTCGAATATAAGGAGCAGGGCCATGCCTGACAGCAAAGACAGATCGCCGGGGCTGGAAACCCTCGCAGTACGCGCGGGACAGCACCGCACGGCAGAAGGTGAGCATTCGGAGCCGATCTTTCCGACCTCCAGTTACGTGTTCGATTCGGCTGCGGCAGCCGCAGCGCGTTTCTCCGGCGAGGAACCCGGTAACATCTATTCCCGTTTCACCAACCCGACCGTGCGCACCTTCGAGGAACGCCTGGCGGCGATGGAAGGGGGTGAGCGGTGCGTGGCAACGGCATCTGGCATGTCGGCAATTTACGCAACCTGTGCCGGTTTGCTGAAGAGCGGTGACCATATTGTGTCATCACGCAGTATTTTTGGCAGTACTACCTTGCTGTTCACCAATTTCCTGCACAAGTTCGGGATCGAAACCACCTTTGTCGCACAGGAAGAGGTCGATGAGTGGGCGCAGGCGATTCGCCCGGAGACAAAATTACTGTTCCTGGAAACGCCATCCAATCCGCTCACGGCCATTGCTGATGTTCGTGCGCTGGCCGAGCTGGCACATGCCCACGATTGCCTGCTGGCCGTGGACAACTGCTTTTGTACACCCGTCTTGCAACGTCCGCTGGAACTCGGTGCCGATATCGTTATTCACTCTGCCACCAAGTATCTCGACGGGCAGGGACGTTGTGTCGGTGGCGCTGTGGTGGGCTCGCAGGATATTGTAGGAGAAGGGGTATATGGTTTTCTGCGTACCTGCGGGCCGAGCATGAGTCCGTTCAATGCCTGGGTATTCCTGAAGGGGCTGGAGACCCTGTCGCTGCGCATGAAAGCCCACTGCGCATCGTCACAGGCACTGGCCGAATGGTTGCAGGAACAGCCGACAGTCGAGCGGGTGTACTATCCCGGGCTGGCATCGCACCCGCAGCATGCCCTGGCAAGTGCCCAGCAGTCGGGTTATGGCGGCATTGTGTCGTTTGAGGTGAAGGGTGGCCAGGCAGCGGCCTGGAAGGTGATCGATAGCACCCGGATCTGTTCCATTACCGCCAATCTGGGTGATGCCAAGACAACTATTACGCACCCGGCGACCACCACGCACGGGCGCCTGACACCGGAACAGCGTGCCGAGGCCGGTATCTCGGATGGCCTGGTACGGGTCGCCGTGGGGCTGGAAACGCTGGACGACCTGATTGACGATTTGCAGCACGGTCTTTGACAGAGGAGCACAGTGAACATGGACAAGCGGACGGTTTCGTATTTTCTGCCACTGCTGCTGGCAATGTTCTGGCACGCCATGGCGCATGCAGCCGAGGCACCGGTCAGTGACCGGGCCAGTTTTCGCGTGGAAGCCAGCCGTGAAGTGCAGAATGACCAGGTTGCCGCCATACTGGTGGCGCAGGCCGAAGGTCGTGATGCGGCCAAACTGGCCAATGACATCAACCGCACCATGAACTGGGCCCTGCAGCAGGTCAGGGCAGAGAAAAGTATTACGCCCCGCAGCGGGAACTACCGGACCTACCCGGTCTATGACAATGGGAAAATTGTTCGTTGGCGGGGTGTGCAGGAACTGCGCCTGGAATCGCCGGATGTACAGGCGCTCAGTCGTCTGCTGGGCCGCTTGCAGGCACGTCTGCAAATCCAGTCGATGCAGTTTTCCGTGTCCACGGTCGCGCGTGATGCCATTGAGGATGAGCTGATTGCTGAAGCACTGACGGCATTCCGCAGGCGGGCGTCGTTGATTGCCAAAAGCCTTGAAGCCAGCGGTTATACCTTGCTCGATGTCAGTATCAGTGGTGCAGGCCGGCCACCGGTGGTACCCGTACGGATGGAAACTGCTGCACGGGTCAGTGCGGCATCGGTTGCGCCACCGGCGCTGGAGCAGGGCAGCAGTCGTATCAGTGTGCAGGCCAGTGGTTCAATCCACCTGTTGAGAAAGTGACACGGAGGCGCTGCAGTCTCCGGTTCTGTTCAGTGATTCTCGCACAGGCTGATTTTACCGACACCCCAGCGCAGGAAGTCATCGAATGTCAGGCGGCTTTTGTCTGACAGGTCCAGGCCATCAGGCACGCGTGAGATATTCACCGTACAGGTGCTGGATACCGCGCGATCGATCTTGTCACCATTGTAGTGCGGCATAATGACAAATTGTCTGACCGTCTCGTGCTCGAATTCAAATGGACTGGAAATCTGCAAGAGATAATAGACTTCGCGCGAAGGACCGGGGATCACTGCAATACCTTCTGCAGTAACCGGGTTTTGACCCGTGTACTCGTACGGCTCGTAGATTTCGAGGACATGTTGTTGTGTCATGGGCTTGTCCTTCGATAGGTTGTTTTTGAGCATGCCTAAAGTGGTCTGGGCTGTCAAAATATTAGCCGGAACAAGGTCATGTTTTGCTATATAAAGATAATTCAATATATTGTTTTATATCTAGATATTAGACTTTGTCGCGTAGGGGTGAATTGGAAAATGGCCACATAAAATGACTGGAATTGATGATAATCACGGGAGCAGGGGGTCTCTTTCGGGGCGGGTCAGGCAGGCAGAAAAGTGAAACAGAATCTGTTTGAGCAGGCCAAATGTTGTCTGGATTGCGCTGACCCGGACCAGAAGCTGGCACTGACGGCGCAGACGTTTACGGCGCTGTTAGCCAATGCGCTCAGCCTGGAATCGAACCATGCGCCGCTGCCTTTCACGGATGCCGGTCGCCCCCGGCGTCCACGGCTGGTCCCGCCACGCGCCTTGCCGCGCCGCAGCCCGGCAAGCCGGGAGGGCCGTATCGCCCTGCTGCACGCGATTGCACACATCGAGTTCAATGCCATTAACCTCGCATGGGATGCGGTATATCGTTTTCGTGGCCTGCCGGACCGTTACTATACTGACTGGGCGCGTGTTGCCGCCGAAGAGGCGTACCACTTTCGCCTGCTGGCTGCACGCTTGTCTGAACTGGATGCAGAATACGGTGATCTGGATGCCCACGATGGGCTGTGGGCGGCGGCTGCCCGTACCGCACATGACCCGCTGGTGCGTATGGCGCTGGTGCCGCGCGTACTCGAGGCACGGGGGCTGGATGTGACCCCGGGCATGATTGAGCGACTGAACAGGGTTGGTGATACTACGACGGTGGGCCTGCTGGAGATTATCCTGCGCGATGAAAT
>JALVCM010000022.1 GCA_027010005.1 Thiohalobacter sp. | reverse complement strand
TGGACGCCCTGTTCATGCGCGGCCAGTAATCCGTGGCTCACCCCCTGGTCATTTGCTTGATGGGTCCCACTGCATCCGGCAAGACCGGCGTGGCGGTCGACCTGGTGCAGCAGCTGCCGCTGGATATCATCAGTGTCGACTCGGCACTGGTCTACCGTGGTATGGATATCGGTACCGCCAAGCCGGATGCCGACACCCTGCGTATCGCGCCACACCGGCTGATCGATATCCGCGATCCGGTGCAGCCCTATTCGGCCGCCGAGTTCCGGGATGATGCCCTGCAGGAAATCGCGGCGATTCACGCGGCTGGCCGCACGCCCTTGCTGGTGGGTGGCACCATGCTGTATTTCCGGGCGCTGGAGCAGGGGCTCTCCGACCTGCCGCCTGCCGACCCGGAGGTGCGCGCGCGGCTTGAGGCAGAAGCGCAGGCTGGTGGCTGGTCGGCCATGCACGAACGCCTGGCACGTATCGACCCGGTGGCCGCGGCACGCATTCACCCCAATGACCCGCAGCGCATCCAGCGGGCACTGGAAGTCTACGAAATTACCGGTCTTTCCATGACCGAGCTGTTCAACCGCTCCAGTGACACGCCACCTGCCCTGGATTTCCTCAAGATTGTGCTGGCACCGGCAGACCGTGCGGTGCTTCACGATCGTATCCGCCAACGTTTTGACATAATGCTGAAGCAGGGCTTTCTGGACGAAGTGAGCGCACTGCGCGCCAGGGACGATCTTGAACCGGATATACCATCCATGCGCGCGGTGGGTTACCGCCAGGCCTGGGCGCATCTCGACGGGAAACTATCGGCGCAGGAATGGGTCGAACGTGCCATTGTGGCAACTCGCCAGTACGCCAAGCGACAACTTACCTGGTTGCGCAGCGAGGGGAATACAAACTGGACAGATCCGTCAGACAAGGACGCGGCCGTATGTGTCCGTGCGCTCATCGAGCATGCTGGCGCAGCAGGCAATTGAATGTGCTATAGTTTTGCCCGTAAGGAAAATATTTAACCACACGGGATGTGGCACAATAACTCCGTGTACGCCCGGGCCCGGCAGGAGCACGCGCTGGTACACGTTACTAGAAGAAGGAGAAATGACATGGCCCGAGGGCAGTCACTGCAAGAACCCTTCCTGAATGCACTCCGCAAGGAGCGTATTCCTGTAGCCATTTACCTGGTGAATGGTATTAAATTGCAAGGACAGATTGAGTCATTTGACCAGTTTGTGGTGCTTTTAAAGAACAGCGTGAGCCAGATGGTGTACAAGCACGCCATTTCGACCGTTGTGCCGGCGCGTAATGTGCGCCTGGCGAGTGGTGATGAGAATCATACGACTGACGCAGGTAATAGCTGATTCCTTTCGCATGTCCCCGCAACCGGGCCTCGTGACGATGGGGCCCGGTTTCAGATACTCCCATGTTTGAACGTCCGCAAAGTGGTGAGCGGGCGATTCTCGTTCATGTCGATTTTCCCGGCGAGTCCGAGCCTGAAGACCTGCTCGAATTTACCGATCTGGTGCGTTCTGCCGGCGCCGAGCCGGTGGCCACGGTCACGGCCAGCCGCAAGGCGCCCGATTCGAAATACTATGTGGGGTCCGGCAAGGCCGAAGAAGTTCGTGAGCTGTTGCTGGCGGAAGACGCCGAGCTGGTCATCTTCAACCACGAACTGTCACCGAGCCAGGAACGTAACCTGGAAAAGCTGTTCAGCGCCCGCGTACTGGACCGCACCGGGCTGATCCTGGATATTTTTGCCCAGCGCGCCCGTTCCTTTGAAGGCAAGTTACAGGTGGAGCTGGCACAACTGCGGCACCTGTCCACCCGGCTGATCCGTGGCTGGACCCACCTCGAGCGGCAGAAGGGTGGTATCGGCCTGCGCGGCCCGGGTGAAACCCAGCTCGAAACCGACCGCCGTTTACTCGGCAACCGTATCAAACAGATCCACAAGCGTCTGGGGAAGGTACGCAGCCAGCGCGCCCAGGGACGGCGTGCGCGTGACCGGGCCGAGGTACCGACGGTCTCCCTGGTCGGCTATACCAATGCCGGCAAGTCCACCCTGTTCAACCGGCTGTGCGAGGCAGATGTCTACGCGGCCGACCAGCTGTTCGCCACGCTTGACCCGACCCTGCGGCGTTTTGACCTGCCGGGCTTCGGGCCGGTGGTGCTGGCCGACACGGTCGGTTTTGTGCGCAAGCTGCCGCACGAACTGGTGGCGGCATTTCGCTCCACGCTGGAAGAGACACTGGAAGCGGATTTGCTGCTGCACGTGGTCGACGCCCACGACACGGAACGCCAGACGCGCATCGAGCAGGTCAACGAAGTACTGGCGGATATCGGCGCCAGCGACGTACCCCAATTAATGGTGTATAACAAGATTGACCTGAGTGGTGAACCGGCGCGGTTGTTGCGCGATACCGAGGGCCGGGTGACGCGGGTCTGGTGTTCAGCTGCAACCGGCGAGGGGCTGGACCTGCTGGAGAGTGCCCTGTGCGAGTATTTCATGCCCGACCAGGTGCGTGGCTGGCTGCACCTGCCCTCCAGCGCCGGCCGCCTGCGCGCCAGGATTTACAAGACCGGCGAGGTTCTGACGGACGAACCGGATCCTGCCGGCGGCTGGTGGCTGGAAGTGACCATCAGCGGTCACGAACTGGACGATCTGTATCGCCGTGAGGGCCTGGAATATACCCTGCATCCCGACCGGGATTCATTCGATGTTGCGGGCGCGGCGCAAGCTCCCTAGAATCCCCAGTTTCGAGCACCATAAACCAGCATTTTTATTTTACGTAATCGGAGTCATACATGGCCTGGAACGAGCCGGGAGGCGGTAACAACAAGGATCCGTGGGGAGGTCGTAACGACCAGGGCCCACCGGATCTCGACGAGGTCGTGAAGAAAATGCAGGACAAGCTTGGCGGCCTGTTTGGCGGCGGCCGGCGTGGCGGGTCAGGCGGCGGCGCCTCTGGCAGGGGCATGGCAGGCTTTGGCCTGATTGCCGGTATTGTCTTTGTGGTCTGGCTGTTCTCCGGTGTCTATATTGTCGATGCCGGTACCCGCGGTGTGGTCATGCGCTTTGGCGCCTTTACCGAGGCCACCATGCCCGGTCCGCACTGGCACTTCCCCTATCCCATCGAACAGGTCGAGATCGTTAACGTCGAGCAGCGCCGTTTCGTGGAAATCGGTTACCGTTCCGGTGCCGGTGGACAGGCCGGCCTGACCGTCGAGCGCGAAGCGCTGATGCTGACCAAGGACGAAAATATCGTCAACGTCCAGCTGGCCGTGCAGTACCAGGTCGATGATCCGGGCAAGTACCTGTTTAACGTCCGTCAGCCGGATGCCGTACTGAAGCAGGTAGCGGAAAGTGCCGTGCGCGAAGTTATCGGCAAGAGCGAAATGGACTTTGTCCTTAAAGAAGGTCGTGCTGAAGTGGTCAGCCGTGTCAAGAAGTCGATGCAGAATGTGCTGGATCAGTACGACAGTGGCATGCTGGTATCCGACGTCAACCTGCAGGACGCGCAGCCACCGGAAGAAGTACAGGGTGCGTTTTCCGATGCCATCAAGGCCCGTGAGGACAAAGAGCGCCTGAAGAACGAGGCCGAGACCTACGCCAACGAAGTCATTCCGAAAGCGCGTGGTCGTGCGGCGCGCCAGACCCAGGAAGCACAGGCCTACAAGGAATCACTGATTGCCAAGGCCCAGGGTGAAGCCAGCCGCTTTACCGCGCTGTTGAAGGAATACAAGAAGGCGCCTGAGGTCACCCGTCAGCGCCTGTACCTGGAAACCATGGAATCCGTGCTGACCCGGACCAACAAGGTACTGGTGGACAGCGATAACGCCAATAACCTGATGTACCTTCCGCTGGACCAGTTAATGAAGCAGAACACGACCAAACGCAGTACCGGTACCAATGTCAGCGATGCCTTTACCGGGACACGTCCCGACAAGACAGCGCCGCCGACACGACCGGCGCGACGCAGCACCAGGGAGACACGCTAATGGTCAATGGCAAGGGTTTTGTTCTGGTGCTGGCGCTGGTGGCGCTGGTGGTCGGCAGTTTCTCCATGTTCACTGTGGCCCAGTGGGAGAAGGCGATCATGTTCCGTCTGGGTGAAATTCGTGAAGCGGATTTCAAACCGGGCCTGCACTTCAAGATTCCGTTCATCAACAACGTGCGTAAATTCGATGCGCGTATCCTGACGCTGGACGTCGAGCCGGAACGTTTCCTGACGGCGGAAAAGAAAAACGTCATTGTTGATTCTTTTGTCATGTGGCGTGTGGCCGACGTGACGCGTTACTACACGGCCGTGTCCGGTGATGAACGCCACGCCCGCCTGCGCCTTGAGCAGATCATCAAGGACGGCATGCGTGGACAGTTCAGTAAACGCACCATCAACGAGGTGGTCTCCGGTGAACGCGATGAGATCATGCGCGCCCTGACCGCGGAATCGAACACACAGGCCCAGGAGATCGGTATCGCCATCGCGGATGTGCGTATCAAACGAATCGACTTGCCGGCCGAGGTCAGCAACTCCGTATACCGCCGCATGCAGGCAGAGCGGGCACGTGTTGCCAAGGAGTTCCGTTCACGCGGTTTCGAGGAGGCGGAAAAGATCCGCGCCGATGCCGATCGCCAGCGCCAGGTCATTATCGCCGAGGCCTATCGTGACGCCGAGCAGGTGCGAGGTGAGGGTGATGCGAAGGCGGCCGAGATTTATGCCAGGGCCTATGGACGAGACAAGGAGTTCTACAGCTTCCACCGCAGCATGGAAGCCTACCGGCAAAGCCTCGGGGGCAGTGGCGACATGATGCTGCTGAGTCCGGATAGCGATTTCTTCCGCTACTTCGACAAGGCCCGGAAATAACGCCAGCTGGCGAATGACGTATAATGCCGAGTCCGGGCGACGTGATGTCGTCCGGCTTTTTTTTGGAGTGTGCGATGTGGAATGATCTGTGGGCGGCGCTGGCGTTGCTGATGGTCATCGAGGGCATTGCACCGTTCGTCAATCCGGGCGCCGTGAGGCGTATGATGGCCACACTGGCGCAGATGGATGACCGCAGTCTGCGCATCGCCGGGCTGGTCAGCATGCTGGCAGGTGTGGCTTTACTGTACTGGGTTCGCTAGGACGAGACCGACGTAATGAAAGGCAAGAATCGCTGGTTACTGCCCGAGGGCATTGAAGAGCTGCTGCCGGAACCGGCCGCGCGGCTGGAACAGTTGCGTCGCGAACTTCTGGACATGTATCGTGGCTGGGGTTACCAACTGGTCATCCCGCCCTTTGTCGACTACCTCGATTCCCTGCTGACCGGCACCGGTCACGACCTCGACCTGCAGACCTTCAAACTGATCGACCAGATGTCCGGTCGCCTGCTGGGTCTGCGTGCCGATATGACACCGCAAGTTGCGCGTATCGACGCGCACGGTCTGCAGCGTGAGGCGCCCAGCCGGCTGTGTTACCTCGGCACCGTATTGCACACACGCCCGGACGGATTTGCCGGTTCGCGCAGCCCCATGCAGGTGGGTGCGGAACTGTTTGGTCACGCCGGTGCGGAGAGCGATGTCGAGATTCTCCAGTTGATGGTGGCGACACTGGGCCTGACCGGTATCGATGATGTCTATATCGACCTGGGGCACGTGGGGATCTACCGCGGACTGGCACGTGACGCCAACCTGGATGCCGGGCAGGAAGCCTTCCTGTTCGATGCCCTGCAGCGCAAGGCAATCCCGGAGATCGGCGAGTTTCTCGCCGGCCTGGAACTGTCCACGACACAGCGCGAACGTCTGGCCGGGCTGGCGACACTGAACGGTGACAGTGATGTCCTGCCGCGCGCCC
>JALVCM010000021.1 GCA_027010005.1 Thiohalobacter sp. | reverse complement strand
TCCCTGATGGTTTCTATGAGCCGGTTACGGACTGTCACCAGTACATCATACTCGACTTCTTCGGTTGCCATCCCGGCGAACTCTCGCTCAAATACCTGGCGAAATTCTTTCAGGTTGGGTTCGAGCAGTTCGCTCATTGGCCGGTCGTGGCTCGCAAGATAAATAACGAAGGCGGTACGGATCTCATCGGTAATACCTTCGTTATCCATCAAAATCTTGACGTCAAAGATGTCACGCGGGTGCTGGCGGTCCAGTGCTGCGCACAGTTTGCCGCCATACAGATCCGCAATAGCCAGTGTGTTGGCTGTCGCCGATGCCTCGAACAGTTCCTCGGCCTGCTCGCTCAGTTCCCGTTCCACCGGCGAAAACACCGTGCCCCGGAGCACCAGATTGGGTTCAATCTTGATGGTGGCCTCTGCCGTGCTAACGGATAACTTTGACACATGCTCCGCGCCCCTTATCCGGATCTCCTGCACAGTTGCTCCGGATACGGTCCTTCGTATCGCGGTGGCAATCCGCTGCAGTGCTTCTCCGATGTTGGCCAATGTCGTCTCGCGAGACTCCAGCGGCAAATAGGTCAGGTCGATATCGACCGACAGTCGTGGCATGTCGCGCACATAGAGATTGATCGCTGTGCCGCCCTTCAGCGCGAAGCACGCTTCTGCCGCCACATGGGGCATGACCCGCAGCATGAGTTGTGCCTGCTTGAAGTAGGGGCTGTCTTTCATGCCGAATTCACCGACGCCTTCCACTGCAGATTCGTATCAGGGACAGTGATGTTGTATTTGGTATCCAGCCGTCCGCCTTTGACGATCATGCGTTTGCCTTTGCCGAAGTCCACTTTCGACAAATCCAGTTTCTTGACCCAGGCATGGTTGCAGGCTTCCGCGAGAAACATGAACAGCCGCTTCACCTTCACCGAACGGCACTGCTCCAGCAACGACTGCACCAGGCGCGGTCGCAGGGTGGTCAAACTCTCCATGAGCAAACCGGCCTCTTCAAAGGATTCTTCCGCTGGCACGAGGTACAGTACTTCCATGATGGCGCGCTCGGGTGCCGAGACCGTTATGGCATAGGTGGCCAGTTCCTTTTTGGTGAGGCCTGCCTTCGGGTCGTCGGCAAAGAGCCTGGTGGTGGAATAACGAAGCTCCACCCCCCAGTCATAGTTCCGGAACCAGGCAGGCAACCGGGTACCGGAACTGCCAAACAGTGTTACGCTCCCACCCTTCCCCATCGCCAGGTAATGGGCATATCCCTGCATCTGCAACGCCGTTTTGGCCCCGGCATGGATCGGCAGCTTCAATTGTTCCTGGAGGGCATGGAGGCCGCCGGTCCAGCCAACCGTGCCGCCGGCACGCATATAGGCGCCCTGGCCGACGCGCTGTATCCAGCCGCTTTTCTCATACTCGTGAACCAGTTGCTGGTAGGCGCCCTGTGCCTCCAGCCAGCGCGACACCGCCACAGCGCCCTGGGGCCATGTTGTAAGCAGACGGTTTAATTTGCTGCGGGGTTCACTAGCCATATTTGTTAATCTAGCGCAAAAACAAACTTAGCTCAAGCGAGAAGTTTATTATAAAGCTTATTTAACAGATATTTATTGTTAATTGAGAGTTTTTGCAAACCGAACAACAATGAATATTCCCTCTGACTTATCGTTTAGCCCCTTTCACGCCTATCAACGACCCAGATAGGCAGCCGTTACGGCTTCCCGCTCATGTCCCAACTCCCGGCTGATAGTGAGCCGGGCCTCGCGATCCCTTTCGCGTTGCTCTGCGGTCAGGTCTTTGGCAAGCGGGCCGCCGGCTGCCGGACATTTCCAGCCGGTCAGTTCCTGGTAGCGGTTCTGGGCATAGGCGTGGCGCAGGCCGTGCATGTGATGGAGTCCGGCGCGCCGGGTGTTGCCTTCATAAACACGCATCTGATGAACATAGTTGCGGTTGCCTGGTATCAGGGAGCCGCGTCCGGCTAGGAGGCGGGCGCGGTTGAGAACTTCCCGTTGTTGTTCGGTGCGGATCGACACGATCCTCTCGCGGCCACCCTTGGTCCAGCTGCCCTTGAGGAACAAGTGATCGCCCCGGTCGGCGACCATGGGCTGGATTTTCATGGCCTCTTCCCGGCGCAGTCCGAAGGCCTGTTGCAGTTCCAGGCTCATACGGACGTGTTCGTCTCTGACTTTTTCCAGTTGCTCACTGGTCACGGTCTTCGCTTTCGATTCATTGGTGATGAACCGCCGATCCGGTATGCCGTAATGTTCATTGGAGCGCGCCACGACATTGCGCTTGTCGACCTTGTTCGCCCACCAGCGGATCACGGCCATGCGGTTCTTGATGGTGCCGGTGGACAGTTCCTGCGCCTGCCAGTGCTTGACCAGAGCCTCGATATGCTTCGGTTTCAGTGATCGGGCGCTCATCCCCCGATAGCCCAACTCATGGAGCTGGTTGGCCATCAGGGAGAGCATGTATTCACGCTTGGCCTGGGTGGCGTGACTGCCTTCCCGGCACTGGCGGCACAGTTGTTTCAGTTGGTAGTTCAGGTCTCGCATTCGTGTTTTCCATTCAGCTTAGTGTTTCTGACTACCTGACAGCCGTGGCTGGCAAGTTCGCTTGCGCGAAACAGTCACGGGGCACAACCCCCAGACGACCTGACAATGCCTGGTCAGAGGCAACGTGGCTTGTTCTCGGTTGAGAACCGGCGCCACGCAATCCAACGTGCCCGCACACAGGCGGTCTTTAGTGTGATATCACCTCCTTTAAATAAAGCAGGACAATCCTGCGGTTGATAGAAAATGTGCACGACGATGTAGTGACCAAAGGCCATCGATGCACACGGCTCGAGTTTAATGACAAGCACATGCTTGCAAGAAGAAAACAGGCGTGACGGCGCAGCCTGAAGATGAAAATGGACAGCATCGTTCACACTGCCCGATATTGAAGATGGACAGCCTTGATGCTGTCCGATTTGAGAAAGGATCGCAGCTTTCGCTGATGCGTCTGTTGCACGACCCGGAGACGCCTTGGGCGCCACTTTACCGCAGTGGCCGCGGATAAAATCAATATATGCAGCGAGTATAAACAGGCTGGACCGCGTTGTCATGGCTGAATACGCTCTTTTTGTTTGGCAATGACGCCATAATCCCGCGATAATTCTGGCGCAAAATAAAAAACTTCCCGCAGCACCCGCACTTGGGTACAGAATACGTTAGTCTTCATCACCCTTGACGGCACAAATCCCGATCTCGCCACTCCCCTGTATTTCCTCTATCGGCTTTGCACGTATGTCAGCGACTTCACGTGCATGCACCAGCGTGAGCCGGCCCTCCTGGTATCGCCTGACCAAGGCCTGCAAATAACCAACAGGCGAGATGTCAATCAACCCGGCTGCCATACAGCCAGCCCATTCGTCGATTATCATCTGCCCTTCGGCAGAGCTGAGTGCGGCCACTTTATCCAGAGCGGCCGGCCACAACTCTTCCGGCACCCAGAAGGCGAAGCCGATAGCAGTAGGCGCATTCTTCCGGCTGCATTCTTTTGTGTGTATGTATGTTGTAGTAGTAGTCTTTTTTAGGTTGGTGTCTGTAGTAGGTAATGCTCCCGGGTTTGCCGTAGCTGGCGCAGCCGTTTGCCGCTCTTCCGTATCCGGCAAATCCGGGTGTGGTGAATCGGCGATTTCCCGGATCACGTAGAAGCCGCCCCGGATACGGCCCTGCCGATCACGTTCACGCACGAATTGCATGTAGCCGGTATCGCGAAGTTCCCGGAGCAGACGATAGATGCCGTCACGCCCCAGGTCGCCACGCTTGCGCAGGTCGTTGACCAGCACTTTCCAGTCGTCCGGCTTGGACAGCAGATAGCCTAGCAATCCCCTGGCCGCCCAGGACAGGCGTTCATCCTCGATGGCGCGCTGGTCAATGATGAGAAAGCGGTCACGGCGCGGGGCGCGGATGATAGTGTTGCTCATGCCGCGCTGTTACCCGTAATGATGCGCGTAACCTCCAGGACTGGATAAAACAAATGCATGTAATGAAACAAGCTGTGGTCTCCAATGATTAATTGCGGAGACACCAGTTTGCCATCCACCAAAACAGTAAACATGCCCGAAATCGCCACTCACGGGGTGAGTTTTCAAACATGTTTATGTATCGCGTTGAGGTTACTATTCAAAAGCAGATTGATGTGATGCAAACCATGTGGAGAAAAATGAGAAAAAGTTGCCGGTGGGCTCCAATGCTACCCTGTGAAAACCTCAAGGATGTCACACCAACATGAATCAGATCGAACTACTTCTGGACGCAATCAACAATCTTTCCCCGCGCATTCCGATTACGGTGGACTTGTGGACTGTAAAGGAGATCGCCGCCTACCTGAAGCGTTCCGAGGCGGTAGTGCGTGAACGCATTACCGCCCTGCCCGGTTTCCCCCAGGCCATCCGGCTGCCGGTTGCAGGCAGCAGAGGCCGTGGGCAACCTTTATGGAAAGCCAAGGAGGTGATCGCCTGGACCGAGAAGCACCAGGAAAACCGGATTGCCTAGTCGAGCTTGTCCGCCAGGTCATTTACCGATGGCGCGTAGTACACGTTCTGCAGCACCCGCAGATCACGGTGTCCGCTAATCCGGGCGAGTTCCATCACATCGAACACCTTCGACAATCTTGTAAGTGCTTCGCGCCGCGTATCGTGGAAGTGCAAATCTTCGATGAGCGCACGTGCTTTTGCCTTGCGAAACAGCGCATCCAAACTGGCCGTTGTCACACGGAACACAGTATCTTCCTCGCTGTTCAAAGACCGCAACTGCTCGATAATGCGGCGCGCTTCGGCTGACAACGGCACATCCCGCGCATAGCCATTCTTTGTCTTCGGCAAATGCACATAGCGCTCATTGACATGCTGCCATTCCAGACCACAGATCTCACCTGCGCGCATCGCGGTCTCGATGGCGAAAAGGTAAGCCGCGCCCACTCGTGAAGAGATAGTTTCAGGCGGGAGCTCCCGTGAATACCCCAGCGTATGCAGCAGCTTCTCCGTTTCTTCCGCAGTCGGTCGCCGGGTGCGTGCCGGTGTCGGTGGCGGTCGCCTTACATCGCTGACCGGGTTGACGCGCAGCCATCCCCATTCGCGACGCGCCACCGAACAGGCATGCGAGAGAATGGTCATCTCCCGCTCCACTGTCGAGCCCGAAACCTGCTTCAGTCGCCGGTCGCGCCAGGCTGCGATATCGGTCGGCGCGAGCATGCGCAACGATACATCAGCGACCGGATCGCGGAGAATGACGTCGATCATCTTCTGCTCCCGCGCAGCGCCACGCTTGTGAATGCTGACCTCGCGGCTGTAGCGTTCGAGAAGATCGCGGAACGGCTTGTTTGGAATCTTGCCGGCAGAATCTTCCCGCAGCCGGGTCTCTTCCCTTGCCGCCCAGGCCTGGGCTTCCCGCTTGGTGGTAAACGTCGCCGACGTGCGCGCGCCCTTGATGCACACCTCGGCGCGCCAGCCCCCGCTTCGTTTTCTGAATGTCGCCATTGATGAGCCCTCCCTTGAATTTACGCCAATGGCGTAAATTTGGCGTAAGAGAATCATACATCAAGTGGAAAAAAGAGGGGTAATGCGAAGAAAGAAAAAGGCGGATTTTTCGTTAAGCGACTGTTTTAACTGGAAAAAGTTGTGAAATGTGGTGAGATGCGTAAATTATTGATTTTTAATAATGGTGCCCAGGGCCGGAATCGAACCGGCACGGTGTCGCCACCGAGGGATTTTAAGTCCCTTGCGTCTACCAATTTCGCCACCTGGGCGGGCAGACCTGTCTCCCTGCGCCATGAAGAAACAGGCGGAAGATATGGATGAGCCCTCTACCAAACATTAAGCCTAACTTGCTGA
>JALVCM010000020.1 GCA_027010005.1 Thiohalobacter sp. | reverse complement strand
TGATCGCATCTAAAATGGGTGATGAAGACGACCACAGCTATGACAACCAAGTTGAACTGGTACACCTGACACCGAGTCAGTATGCTGTCCTTGATGAGGCTGTCGCTCAGACCAACTCCGCCACCAAGCAAACCAAAAAGGTCATCCAGTGGTTGCTGGAAGTTGCACGGGCACCTGAGCGGGCAAGGCAGAACGCCACTGTCACCCGGCAGGCGCTCGATTACCTTCTGGCCATTGTTGAATGCAGCGGCAATCGGTTCATGGATAGCTGGAACCGGGAAAAGTCTCAAGGCATCTACGATGTCATGACGGACTGGAGCAACGGGCGCGTGAACGATCGGCACGACGACTACGCATTTCGGAACCTGTATTCCTTTGCTGCGCCGACATCGTGGACGAGCCCCCCGCCCGACATATCACCAGAGCTGGCGGCTGTCATATAGACAGATCTCGACGCCCAGCGCATCCCCGTGTTGGGCGTCGAGTACAGCGGTCAGTGCGCCGCCAGTGCGTTCCCAGCGTCCTGATACGGTGGTCTTGAGTAATCTTCAGAATGGAGCTTGGTCTTTGTCTCAACCCCGCACATGTCACAGTTGGGTCGGTTACAGGGGAATATGCCTTGGGCTCACAATTCTTTCAGGTGCACCGTGGGGCTTACTTCTGGGTGATGGCTATCAGTAAGTCTTTGTTTGATTGGTGGAGCCGAGGAGGATCGAACTCCCGACCTTCGCATTGCGAACGCGACGCTCTCCCAGCTGAGCTACGGCCCCGTGAAGGTGGACTATCTTACCGGATCAGCCTGTATTTACAAACCTGACGATATTGTCAGGGTAGGCTCAGGTCGGGTTATGGCGCCTGCGCTTGCGCTGCTGCTCGGCGAGGAAATGCGCGATAAGACGTTCCTGGTTTTTGTCCAGGCTGACGAAACGGCAACCGACCCGGAGCGAATGGTGTATTTCGTCAAGCCGTGCAAAGCGTATTTCCACGCTGGTTTTGAAAGACGGGGCCTGCGGCAGGGCAATTGTGACTTCGGAAAGGATCTGGCCCCGGCTTGGAATGTCGCTTGTATGGATGAAAGCACCCAAACCGCCCGTGGACAGGTCAAAGGCCTCTCCCGATGCGCGGTGACCTTCGAGGCGTGGCACGGTGACAGGTACCACCAGTCCACCATTCAGGCGCAGGCGGAAGTGCTGGCGTCGCTGTACGCGGACGATGCGTTTCGGCAGGCCGATTTTGTACAGGGCAATACCCTTGTCACTGCTGGCCTTGAGTAACTGGCAGGGCATTCGTACTTCCATGCCCTGCAACCGGCAATAGATGATCGCCTTGCGTTTCCTGAGAAATGCCTTGTGGGCTGGCGCCAGATTGAGTTCGTCCAGGTAATAGCATTCCTGGTCTTCGCGGACAGCAAGTATCGCACTGCTTGCGGTGTCATCACAGCCGGGCACACGCACGCTGAGCAGTTCGTGTTCTGCCTTGAGCTGGTGCAGGGTGGCGATAATAACGCAACGGCTGGTGACGGTTTCCTCACCGCTGTTGTGCGCTTCCCCCCGAAGTGCAGGTGTCAGTGTTGCTGGCATTGGCCCCGTTCAGCGCCGCGGGTTGCAGCGCCGGTTCTCTCACTGGTCTGTATCGAGATTATCCTTATAAGGGATATGATCGGCCCGGGGCGGGCTGTCTTGAGTATCCGGTCAGACTTTGCCCAGTTCACGTTGCCCGAGGTTCGCGCGGGCTTCCCCGTCCTGTGCATAGACGGCGGGAGTGCCGGTCTGGCCGCGCAGAATGCCCAGTGCCTGTTCAACGTGCTGGCGTCCTGATTCAAGGATGCTGCCGTTGCTCAGGTTAGTGGCCCGGCAGGCTTCTATATTGTCCATGACTTGCTGCCACAGGGTGGAAAGTTGTTCCGCGCAGGGCAGTGTTCTGAAGCAGCGCTGCAGGCTTTTGGGGGTGTTGTCGAAACCCAGTGATTCAACCAGGGCGCCACGCCGGTTCTCGAGTTGTTCGAGTTGCCGGCTGCAGTCGAGTTTCTTCTGTGTGGTAGCTTCCAGGGTGTCCAGGTCGCGTTCGATGAGTGCGGTACGCTCGGATTCCAGGCACTCCAGCAGTTGCCGGCTGCATTCGACTTCCTGTATCAGTGTGGTTTCCAGTGGATGTCGATTCCTTTCGCTGTGCATGGTTTCTACCTCATATCGGTCAGCGCCTGTTCAAGGCTGATCATCTTGTCTGCAATACGTTCCGGGTTGATGTTAAAGGTCCCGTCTTCTACCGCCGTGCGGACGGCCTGGACGCGCTGTGTATCGACTACCGGTTGGCTGGCAATTTGTGTTTCAAGTGCCTGCAGTTGCCGGGCTTCACCGGTCAGACTGACGCTGTCAGCCGTTGAGCCGCCGGTATTCGTCTCACCGGATGTCGGGCCGGATTGACGGTTATCCTGGTTTTCAACCGGTTTACCCTGCCCGCTGCCTGGTGTCACCAGCGTTGCTACTCGGTTGTTTTCTATTTCCATTTCCGGGTCCTCATACGTTATTTCACAACGGTTACAGACCCGATATCGCCCGTTACTTCAATAACTTTAGGCGCTTTTTGCGGGGCTGCCACTAAAGCGTCACTTTTACGACGCCCTGTGAAACAACAATACCATCGATGATCCGTCGGGAGCCAGCCGCTTCGATGCGAATCACATCGCCGGATTTGCCATCGCTGAGTGCCTTGCCGCTGCTGCGGATGCTCAGATTGCCCGATTCGGCCACCACGATAACCTGTTCGCCACGTCGTACCAGCCTGGGTGCCTCGACCATCTGCGGGGTGATCACATCTGTTGAAGATACCATGCGCTTGACGACCATCCCGGTGACGGTGTCCGTATCGGTGTAGTAGCCATAGTTCAGCCCGGCCAGGTTGCGTTCCCGGTATTCCAGGTCAGATGCCTGTATGCGTGCACCGCGGACAAGCGGTTGACGGGCGACCAGTACCGGTGCAAAAACATCAATGCGGGCGGATATATAGATACTCCAGCCGCCTTCGTCCGGACAGCGTACCCCGACAGTTGTGTTACCCGCCATCCGGCTGCCGGATGGTGTATAGCTTTCCAGCGCTGAGTGACAGGCTTTCAGGCGCAGGCGTGGGTCGAGCTGGCCCAGATGGACTTCGGTACGTGCATGGTGCTGTTCACGCGCCATGGCCTGCAGATAGCTTTCCGCCGTAGAGCGGATGGCGGCACGGTCTTGCCACTCAGTTGCCGCCTGTGCCGCGCGGATGACCGGGCTGTGCAGTGCACTGATTGCCAAGAGCATGAAAAACCGGATGAAATCTGATCGCTTCATGATAGTCCCTGTTTTCTCATCGTGTGTTATCCACGGGAATTGCAATTCGTGTGCCATGCGTAATACCGGTCAAGCTTCGGCACGTATCGCCGATAGCCCGTTCGAGAATATGCCACTGTATACAAGGGAGTGAGAGCCATGAGCGGTGTTTTGGCCAATGTTGATCTGCGTACCCAGCTGGCCGGACATAACCGGCTGGAATTACTGTTGTTCCGCCTTGCTGGCAAGCAGTTGTTCGGAATCAATGTTTTCAAGGTCCAGGAGGTCATCCAGTGTCCTCCGCTGACCAGTATTCCGGATGCGCATTCCGTGGTGCGCGGCATCGCTAATATGCGGGGTCGCACGATTACAGTGATGGATCTCGATCGTGCTGTTGGTGGCCCGGGTGTCGAGAATCCTGCGGACAATTTCGTAGTAGTCACCGAATATAATCAGTATGTACAGGGGTTCCTGGTCGGTGGTGTAGATCGTATTGTGAATATGAACTGGTCGGAAATTCTGCCACCACCACAGGGTATCGGTAATGAGAATTACCTGACTGCGGTCACCAAGGTAGAGGGTGAGCTGGTCGAGATTATCGATGTCGAGAAAGTACTGGCAGAGGTAATCGGCTGGAACGAGGATGTTTCGCAGGAATTTATCTCTGAAGCGGAAAGCCAGGATGATGAACGTAAACCGATTATACTGGTTGCGGACGATTCTTCAGTGGCACGCAACCAGATCAAGCGGACACTCGAAAAACTCGGTATTGAATGTGTACTGGCACACGATGGAAAACTGGCGCTGGAGCAGCTCCATAAATGGGTCGAGGATGATGTCGATATACCCCTGCATGAACGGCTGTTCATGGTGATTTCCGATATCGAGATGCCCGAGATGGACGGGTATACTTTCACGACAGAAGTCCGCAAGGATCCGCGGCTTGAAAAACTGCATATCCTGTTGCATACCTCGCTGAGTGGTGTTTTCAATAACGCTATGGTCGAGAAGGTCGGCGCGAATGATTTTATAGCCAAGTTCCAGCCTGATGTACTTGCCAAGGCAGTACTTGGCCGGCTCAAGGTATGGCAGAATGAGAAGCTCGGCCAGAACGGATAAATAACAGGAACCCGGACATTGAAGCAAGCATGTCCGGTAAGTGACGAAACAGGGAAATGACGTTTGCCACTGTCGAGTATTAACCCCAACGAGTATGAAGAATTCCGCCGCTTCCTGGAAGATGCGTGCGGTATTCTGCTCGGTGAAAACAAGCATTACCTGGTGCAGAGCCGACTGGGCAAGCTGGTTCGTGAAAATGCACAGGGCGGGCTCGGCGAACTGGTCAGAAAGTTACGCCTGGAACGGCAGGGCGGTGCCCTGCGCGAACGCGTGATCGAGGCCATGACCACCAATGAGACCTTCTGGTTTCGTGACAGGCATCCTTTCACAATCCTGGAAGAGACCATTCTGCCGGCCCTGTCGGAACGTCGTACCAGAAATGTACGCATCTGGTCTGCAGCCTGTTCTACCGGTCAGGAACCCTATTCGATCAGTATGGTGGTGCAGCAATACCTGACACGAAATGTGGGTGCGTTGTCTGATGTGCAGATTATAGCAACAGATATTTCCACCGCCGTACTGGAAGAAGCGAAGGCAGGTTACTACGATGCCATGCAGCTTGCCCGTGGACTGGATGCCGACATGAAGCAGCGGTATTTCGAGCGTGATACGTCACACTGGGAAGAACGCTGGCAGGTCCGCAGGGAAATTCGTCAACGCGTGCGGTTTACACTGGCAAACCTGCAGACCAGTTACAGTGCTTTGGGCAAGTTCGATGTTATTTTTTGCCGCAATGTCCTGATCTATTTCTCCAGTGAATCTAAAAAAGACATCCTGTCGCGTATGGCAAATGCATTGAACCCTGGCGGATACCTGTTCCTGGGTGCCTCTGAATCCATCTCACAGTACTCGGAAGCTTTCGAGATGGTGCGCTGTCCTTCTGGTACGGTGTACCAGAAAAAGTCGTAACTGATCCTGCCGGTCCTTGCCGCCGGGCGGTCAGTGATTGCCGCCGGCAACGGTCCGGAAAAGGTGAACCTCACGCAACTTATTGATTCCCGGGTATAAGACAGATCTGGCACAGCTGTTGCTGTAGTACCTGTAAACGAGATATTGCAGGACAGCAGGAATGCCAAACTTCATCGACAAAGCAATCGGAAATATGCCGGAACACCTTTCGGTGTATGGCAAGCGTTCCAGCTTGCTGGCATCCAATATCGCAAATGCCAATACACCCGGTTACAAGGCACGGGATATTGATTTCAAGGCAGCCCTGTCGAAGGCAGGCGGTGACCAGATTGCACTCAGGACCACCCGTGGAAATCACATTTCTGCTACAGACTCCGGTATGTCCGGCCCTGAAATTCTCTACCGTACCCCACTGCAACCGTCGCTTGATGGCAATACCGTCGACTCCCAGCAGGAGAAGGCCCGGTTTACCGAGAATGCCATTCGTTACCAGTCCACCCTGACTTTTCTGGGTGGAAGATTCAGCGGCCTGAAACTGGCT
>JALVCM010000019.1 GCA_027010005.1 Thiohalobacter sp. | reverse complement strand
AGCAGAGTCGAGCGAAACAGTCCCTGGTCCACAACACCAAACGGATTACTGTCGCGCAGGGTGAAATACAGGACTGCCAGCAGGCCGGCGAGGATCAGGCGATAGAAGGTCAGCAGGCGGAGTCGCTGCCAGCCGGTACGGGTTTCTGTCTGCGCCTTATCCGGGTTGGCAGGATTTGCCATACGTGTCAGCGATCCTCATCCCGGTGCTGTGTGGAGCAGTAGTCGCGGTCACCTTCATGAATGGCTTCACTGCGCGGTACAAAAGTGCCGCAGCGGGCGCAGCGCACCATGTCACCGACCTGTTTTTTGTGTGGCTTCCCGCTCGACGGGCTGCGAGCCAGTCGAAACAGTATCCACACCACCAGTGCGATGCCGAGTAAAAAAATGAGTACGCGTATGCCGAACATGGTGGTCTAGTGTACCTTATATGTCATGGGCTGCCAGTAAGGCTTTACTCAACCCCTGCTCATTACGCAGAATACAGCCCTTCAAATTCAGGAAGCTGCCATGCATTTACACGAATACCAGGCAAAACAACTGTTCCGTGAGTACGCAGTTCCCGTCCCTGACGGTCGCATGGTGGAGTCTGCACCTGCCGCGGCCGAGGCGGCCAGGACACTGGGTGGTGATCGCTGGGTGGTCAAGGCCCAGGTGCACGCCGGCGGGCGTGGCAAGGCCGGTGGCGTGAAGTTACTGGAGGATATCGATGCCGTTCGCCAGTTTGCCGACAAGTTGCTTGGCAGCCGGCTGGTCACGCGGCAGACCGGTGAGCCCGGTCTGCCCGTTCACCGCCTGCTGGTGGAGGGGACGGTGGATATCGACCGCGAGCTGTACCTTGGCCTGCTGGTCGACCGCCAGAGTGAACGCATCACGGTCATGGCTTCGCGCGCCGGGGGGATGGATATCGAAGAGGTCGCGGCCAAAGACCCCGATGCCATTCTGACCGAGGCGGTGCACCCGGCAGTCGGCCTGCAACCTTATCAATGCAGGAACCTGGCTTTCGGGCTTGGCCTGGCGGGCGACCAGGTCAGGGCATTTACCCGGATGCTGGGCGGGCTGTTCCGTCTGTTCGAGCAGGAAGACGCGAGCCTGGTGGAGATCAACCCGCTGGTCGTGACACGTGACGGCCAGCTGCTGGCGCTGGACGCCAAGCTGGATATCGAGGACAACGCCCTGTATCGCCACCCGGCCATCGGGGATTTGCGCGACCCGACCCAGGAAGATGACAAGGAGCGCGCCGCCAGCGAGCACGGCCTGAACTACATTACCCTGGATGGCAATATCGCCTGCATGGTCAATGGTGCCGGCCTGGCCATGGCGACCATGGACCTGATCAAGTTGCACGGTGGTGAGCCGGCAAATTTCCTCGATGTGGGGGGTGGCGCAACGGCTGACAGGGTATCCGAGGCTTTCAAGCTGATCCTGTCCGACAGCAAGGTGCGCGCCATCCTGGTCAACATTTTTGGCGGCATTGTACGCTGTGACCTGATTGCCGAGGGCATTATCCAGGCGGTCGAGGAGGTCGGGGTCGAACTGCCGGTTGTGGTGCGTCTGGAAGGCACTAACGTGGACCAGGGTAAACAACTACTGGCCGATTCAGGTCTGAGCATTATTGCTGCTGAAGGGCTCACCGATGCGGCGCAGAAAGTGGTTGCCGCGATTGCCGGGAAAACATCATGAGTATTCTTGTCAGTAAAAACACGCGTGTCATCTGCCAGGGATTCACCGGCAGGCAGGGCACTTTCCACTCTGAACAGGCACAGGCCTATGGAACGCAGATGGTCGGTGGCGTGACACCGGGCAAGGGGGGGCAGACACACCTGGGCCTGCCGGTCTTCAACACAGTCCAGGATGCGGTGAATGAAACTGCTGCCAATGCCAGCATGATTTATGTCCCTGCCGCCTTTGCTGCCGACGCCATTCTGGAAGCCGCCGACGCGGGTATCGAGGTGATCGTCTGTATCACCGAGGGTATCCCGGTACTGGATATGGTCCGGGTCAAGGCTGCGCTGGCAGGCCGCCATGTACACCTCATCGGCCCCAACTGCCCGGGTATCATCACCCCGGGTGAGTGCAAGATCGGCATTATGCCCGGTGCCATCCACCAGCCAGGCCGCGTCGGTATTGTGTCACGTTCCGGTACCCTGACCTATGAGGCGGTCTACCAGACCACCCAGGCGGGGCTGGGACAGACCACCTGTGTCGGGATTGGTGGCGACCCGATTCACGGCCTGGAATTTATCGACTGCCTGGAGCGCTTCGAACGCGACCCGGACACCGAAGGCGTGATACTGGTCGGTGAAATTGGCGGCAGTGCCGAGGAGGATGCCGCTGCCTTTATCGCAGATCACATGAACAAGCCGGTGGTTGCCTACATTGCAGGCGTGACGGCACCGCCCGGTAAGCGTATGGGGCATGCCGGCGCCATTATCAGTGGCGGCAAGGGGACCGCGGAAGCCAAGTTTGCTGCACTGGAGCAGGCGGGTGTGGCGGTTGTACGTTCCCCCGCTGACATGGGACTACGTATGCAGGAGCTGCTGTCAGGATCGTGACTACGCGACCGCAGACATCTGCATTACGGCTGGTCATGGCGCAGGTCGACCTGCGGGTCGGTGATGTGCCGGGCAATGTCTCGCGGGTCATTGATTGTGCGGCGCGTGCGCGCGATGAACTTGACGCGGACCTGATTGTTTTCCCTGAACTGACATTAACCGGCTACCCGCCGGAAGACCTGTTGCTGCGGCCGGTCCTGCACGAGATGGTGGCCGAGGGGCTTGAGCGGCTGTGCGCAGAAGTGCGTGGTATCGATCTGCTGGTCGGTCACCCGGAACAGACGTCCCATGGTCGTTACAATACGGCATCGCTGATTCGTAATGGGGAGATTGTCACACGCTGCCGCAAGCACCACCTGCCCAACTACAGCGTATTTGACGAGAAACGCTATTTTGTCCCGGGTGACGGGTTCTGTGTGACGGAGGTGGCAGGTATCCGTATCGGTGTGACAATCTGTGAAGATATCTGGTTACCGGGACCGGCGCGTGCCGCGGTTGACGATGGTGCGCAGTTACTCGTGAACCTGAACGCGTCACCTTTCCGGACCGGCAAATCCAATGAACGTGAGGCCGTGGTAGCCGAACGTGTCGGCGAGACCCATTGTCCGGTGGTTTACGTCAATCTGGTTGGTGGACAGGATGAACTGGTGTTTGATGGGGAATCTTTTGTGCTGGATCGTCATGCGGCCACGGCTGTACGCGCACCGGCGTGTGAAGAGGGCCTGTACCCGGTCGATTTTGCACCTGAAAATGGTTACGTCGAAGTACTGCCCGGTGAAGTGTCTGTGCGTGCTGACGAGATTGCCGGTATTTACCGTGTGCTGGTACTGGGTGTGCGGGATTATATTGAAAAGAACGGTTTTGGCGGTGCCATTATCGGCCTGTCCGGGGGTATTGACTCGGCCCTGACGTTGGCCATTGCCGTGGATGCCATCGGTGCAGAGCGTGTACAGGCGGTGATGATGCCGTCCCGTTACACCGCCGATATCAGCCTGGAGGATGCACGTGCCGAGGCCGAAACGCTGGGTGTTGCCTACCAGGAGATTTCCATTGAACCGCCGTTCAACAGTTTCCTCGAGGTTCTGTCCGATGCCTTTGCGGGAACCCGGCCTGATGCCACGGAAGAAAATATCCAGGCGCGTTGCCGTGGCATCATCCTGATGGCGTTGTCCAACAAGCAGGGCCATATTCTGCTGACGACCGGTAACAAGAGCGAGATGTCAGTGGGCTATGCGACACTTTACGGTGATATGGCCGGTGGATTTGCCCCCATCAAGGATGTTCCCAAGCTGCTGGTATACCGCCTGTCTGAGTACCGGAATTCAATCACCCCGGTAATCCCGCAGCGGGTCATCGACCGCCCGCCTTCTGCAGAGCTGGCACCGGACCAGAAAGACGAGGATTCACTACCCCCCTATGAACTGCTGGATCCGATCCTGGAAGGTTATATCGAACAGGATATGGGGGTGCGTAAACTGATTGCGCTGGGTTTTGACGCTGACATGGTCCGGCGTGTTGCGACCATGGTCGACCGCAATGAATACAAGCGTCGCCAGGCCCCGCCGGGGGTGCGTATCAGCAAGCGGGCCTTTGGCCGTGACCGCCGTTACCCGATTACCTCCGGTTTTCTCGACGCGCAGCTGGCACGCGACGGAAAATGACCACTTAGTATTCGATTCCTGGCGGCTCTTTTAGTATGGTTGTCAGCCGGACTATGTATAAATCAGGGGAACGACCCTATGAAGAAAGTCGAAGCCATTATCAAACCTTTCAAACTGGACGACGTGCGTGAGGCGTTGTCCGAGATTGGTATCACCGGCATGACCGCGACCGAGGTCAAGGGTTTTGGCCGCCAGAAGGGTCATACCGAACTCTATCGTGGCGCAGAATATGTCGTCGATTTCCTGCCCAAGGTGAAGCTGGAGGTGGTAGTGAAGGAAGATGACCTTGACCGGTGTATCGAAACCATTACCAATGCGGCACGTACCGGCAAGATCGGTGATGGCAAGATCTTTGTCGCTTCGGTGGAACGCGTGGTACGCATCCGCACCGGTGAGACCGATGCCGACGCTATCTAGAGAATTCCCGGTTTACGGTACAGCCTTTCCCGATACGGGAATTGGCGGCATGTTCATATCCAGCACACGCTGTGCATCCCTTGCCAGGTCGGTCATGCCCATGCGGGTATAGGCGACGACCAGTACCTGCAAGGCCTCACGGGACGCCGGGGTACGCTGGTAATTCTCGATGACATAACGTGCCCGGTTGGCGGCCGCCACCCAGGCTTCACGGTGCATGTAATAGCGGGCGACATTGATTTCGTATTGTGCCAGCTGGTTGTGCAGGAAAATCAGCCGTTTTTTGCTGTCTTCCGCGTAGCGGCTGTCAGGGAATTTCTGTACCAGGGTGGTGAAATCGCTGAAGGCATCGCGCAGGGCACGCGTGTCGCGTTCCGACGGGTCACGGTTGGCCAGTCGGTCAACAATGCTCATGCCTCGCGTGTAGTTGGCCAGCCCCTTCAGATAGTAGGCATAATCCAGGTATTTGTTGCCCGGATTGTTACGAATGAAACGGTCCGCCGCGGCAATCGCCGAGTCAGGTTCGTCAAACTTGTAGTAGGCATAGGCAATTTCCAGCTGTGCCTGCTGGGCATATTTGCCGAACGGGTAGCGGGCTTCCAGTTTTTCGAAGGTATTGATGGCCGTTTCAAAGTCCGACGAGGCCAGCGCATCCTTGGCGCGTTTGTACAGCTCGTTGGCCGAGAGATTTCCCAGCTCGTCCTCGCCGGTCGTTGCACAGCCGAGGGTGAATAATGCCGCCAGAAGCGGTATAAGGCGTAACCAGTGCATCTGCCATTTTTCCGGTTTTGAAAATCGAACCTAATTGTAAGGCCGCAAGCCGGCTGTTGGCCACCTGATTCCATGTCTGAAACCATTTATCTCAACGATACGATCCCTGAACAGGCTGCAGGGAGGCGTCTTGACCAGGTGCTGGCCGAGCTTTTCCCCCGCTATTCCCGTAGCCGTCTCCAGCAATGGACAAAACAGGGGCACGTACTGGTGGACGGGAAACCGGCTGCGGTGCGGCAACGCGTTCTGGGTGGTGAGGCCGTCGAGATTCAGGCCGAGTTGCAGGAAGAGGGCGCTGTTGAGCCGGAAAACATCGCGCTGGATATCGTCTATCAGGATGACCAGGTACGGGTCATCAACAAGCCGGCGGGGCTGGTCGTACACCCGGCAGCCGGCAACCGGTCAGGTACCCTGCAGAATGCATTGCTCTATCTTGACCCGTCGCTGGCAACGGTGCCGCGTGCCGGTATTGTG
>JALVCM010000018.1 GCA_027010005.1 Thiohalobacter sp. | reverse complement strand
TACCGGGCGTTGCCGAATTTCCGCGGTGACAGCGCCTTTTATACCTGGCTGTACCGCATCGCGATCAACACGGCGAAGAACCACCTGGTGGCGTCCAATCGCCGGCCGCCGAATGACGATATTGACGCCCAGGATGCGGAACAATTCGAGTCAGGTACCGGTCTTAAGGAATACGCTACACCGGAACGCATGGCATTGCAGAGTGAGCTGGCCAGTACCATCCAGGCAGCTATCGATGACTTGCCGGAAGAGTTGCGTACCGCGATCGTGCTGCGGGAACTGGACGGTCTGAGTTACGAAGAAATAGCCTCGGCGATGGACTGCCCGATTGGTACAGTACGATCAAGAATTTTCAGGGCGCGGGATGCCATCGATACCCGTATCCGTCCCCTGCTGAGTGAAACCGAAACAGGTGAAGAACGATGAACGACGAAATCCGTGAGCAACTGTCAGCCCTGGCCGATGACGAGCTGAACGAGCTGGAACGTCCCCTGTTACTGGGCCGGATGCAGCGCGACAGCGCGTTGCGTGAATGTCTGGGCCGTTACCAGTTAATTGGTGAAATGATGCGTGGTACGGGTACGTCAGCCGGGCTGGGTATCGCGAAACGGGTACAACAGGCGATGGCTGATGATGCACCGATGAAAGTGCCACACAAGGACCATTGGTGGAAGCCGCTTGCCGGTCTTGCCGTCGCGGCTTCGGTTGCGCTGGTTGCCGTACTGGCAGTGACAACGGTACGTAATGATGATGCCGGTGCCCCTGTGGTGGCGGCAAATGAAACGACATCACCAGGCACGGCACTGGCCAGCGATAGCCCCGAGCTGCGCTGGGATCGAATTGAACCCCAGGTTGAGAAACGCCTGTCAGGTTACCTGGTCAACCATAGCGAGTATGCAGCCAGTCGCGGTTTTCAGGGTGTCATGCCCTATGCGCGCGTCGTATCTGACACCCACCCGTGATGAAGCGAAGACCTGTCGTTTATCTGACAGTCCTGTTTACAGCCCTTGCCGGCATCACAACGGCAAGGGCTGATTCAGATGCGCGTGCCTTGCTTGAGCGCATGTCCATGGCGGCGCGTACCCTGAATTACTCGGGGACGTTTGTTTACCAGCACCAGGGGCAGCTGGATGCCATGCAGATCGTTCATTCGTCGGACGGCGGTGATGAGCGTGAGCGCCTGATGTCACTGACCGGTGCCAAGCGTGAAATTCTGCGGGATAACCAGGTGGTGACCTGTATTCTGGGTGACAGCGAGTCGGTCCACGTAAACCGCAGTCGGCCGCGATCCCCTTTTCCTGCCAGTTTCCCGAAAAGTCTCGAGGGACTCGAACAGCTCTACAGCTTCAACCTCGGGGACGAGGACCGTGTTGCCGGTCTGGCGTGCCGCGTGATCGATGTCAGGCCTCGTGATACCTTCCGTTACGGCAGGCGCTTTTGTGTACATGCTGATACCTATATGATGCTCAGATCCGAACTCACCGATCTGCGAGGTGAGACCGTTGAGCAGATGATGTTTACTTCGGTGAGTTTTCCGAAACATATCAGCAAGAAAGAACTTCTGCCCGATCTCAATGGCGCAGATTACACCTGGAAGTTCGAGCCTGAAGTCTCGCAGGACGAACCCGGCAGTGACGGGGATAATATGCGCTGGGAAGTTATCCGGGTGCCGGAGGGTTTTGTGTTGACAGACCATAACTGGCATCAGTTGTCCGCCCATGATCCAGGTGTTGAGCACTGGGTGTACAGTGATGGCCTTGCCAGTGTTTCGGTCTATATTGAAAAAGCGCCTCGTGACCACGACAGTTACCAGGGGGTGACACATCGTGGTGCGCTCAATGCCTATGGCACGATGGTCGAGGGACACTACGTCACAGTGGTTGGAGAGGTGCCGATGAAAACCGTCGAGCTGATTGGTAATTCGGTGCAAATCCGCTGACCTGCCATGCTGGAAGAAACAGCCCGCGTCGTTGAAGTGGATCATGACTCCGTCTGGGTGGAGACGCAGCGCCGTTCCACCTGCGGTTCCTGTTCGGCCAGCAAGGCTTGCGGAACCGCGGCAATTTCCCGTGTACTGGGTAACCGGCGCAGTCTTGTCAGGGTTCTGGCCAGCATGCCGCTGAAAGCCGGGGACAACGTGATTATCGGCATTCGTGAGCGGGCCCTCGTAAAAGGCTCGCTGGCTGTCTACGCCGTGCCGATCGTGCTGCTTCTGGCGGGCGCCCTGCTCGGTGAGTTGGGTGCGCAGCGCTTTCTGTGGCAAAGTGCCGAAGCGGGGAGCCTTGTGCTGGGTATTTCGGGTTTTGTCGCCGGGCTGTTCTGGTTGCGACGCTTCACCCGTCATATTCGCGATGATGCAGACTACCAGCCGGTCGTGCTGCGCAAGTTGTCCGGACAACCGGAATTTAAAATTACGACACAGTGATTCAGGAGTAACTATGTCTTTGTTGAAGAAAGCAGGATCGGTTTTTGTTCTGGTGCTGGCATTTGCCGGCAGCCTGCAGGCAGGCAAACTACCGGACTTTACTGATCTGGTCGAAAATGCCAGCAAGGCCGTGGTCAATATCAGTACCACGCAGAAAGTGAAGTCGGGTGGCATGCAGTTGCCGGAAGGTATCGAGATACCCAACCTGCCGGAAGATTCCCCGTTTAATGACCTGTTCAAGCATTTCTTTGGCGAGCAAGGTGGCGGTGGCGCACCTCAACCGCCGCGGGAAGCCAAGTCACTTGGCTCCGGTTTTATTATTTCAAAAGATGGTTATGTGCTGACCAATAACCACGTAGTCAAGGACGCCGACGAAGTCATTGTCAGACTGGCGGACCGCCGTGAACTCAAGGCCGAGGTGGTCGGAACCGACGACCGCAGTGATGTCGCCCTGTTGAAGATCGATGCAGACAACCTTCCGGTCGCAAAAATTGGCAAGTCGGAAGACCTGAAAGTCGGTGAGTGGGTGTTAGCCATCGGCTCTCCGTTCGGTTTTGATTATTCCGCGACGGCCGGTATTGTCAGCGCCCTCGGGCGCGCCTTGCCGCGCGAGAATTACGTCCCGTTTATCCAGACCGATGTCGCAATCAACCCGGGTAATTCGGGTGGTCCGCTGTTCAACCTCGATGGTGAGGTGGTTGGCGTTAACTCGCAGATATACAGTCGCACCGGCGGCTACATGGGGCTGTCGTTCTCTATTCCGATCGAAGTCGCCATGGATGTTGCCAGCCAGCTCAAGACCAACGGCAAGGTCAGTCGTGGCTGGCTGGGTGTCCTGATACAGGATGTCACGCTGGACCTGGCCGAGTCGTTTGGCATGAGCAAGCCGCAGGGTGCGCTGATTGCCAAGGTGATGCCGGACAGCCCGGCACAGGAGGCAGGTCTCCAGGTCGGTGACGTGGTACTGGCCTTCAACGGCAAGGACATTGACCGGTCATCGAGTCTGCCACCTGTGGTCGGCAGTACGCCGGTCGGCAAACGTGTGCCCATCAAGATCATGCGCAACAAGCGCACCCAGACATTGTGGATCAAGCTGGGTGAATTGCCTGACAAGGACAAGAAGATCGCCAAGGCAGCCGAGAGCAAGGTGGCCAGTGACAACCGCCTTGGCGTCAAGGTCGCTGACCTGACCACCGACCAGCGCAAGGAACTGGATCTGGAAGGTGGTGTACTGGTCGACAGCATTGGTGAAGGTCCGGCAGCCGATGCCGGCATCCGTCAGGGCGATGTCATCGTGCGCATCAATGGCACCATGATCAAGGACGTTGAACAGTTCGAGAAGATGATCAGGAAGCTGCCTGCCGGCAAGTCAGTCCCGGTACTGGTCCAGCGGCGCGGTGGGCCGATTTTCCTCGCCCTCAGGGTGCCGAAGGACGACTGACAGGCGTGTCGGAAAAACCGACGCTGACGCTGTACTACCGCGAAGGCTGTCATTTGTGTGAAACCATGTTGCAGGCCCTGCGGGGCCTGCAATCACGTCTGGTGTTTGAACTCCACACGGTCGATATCGATCGTGATGCAGGGCTGCGCCAGCGCTATGACGAGTGGGTGCCGGTGCTGCAGGGCGGGGAACAGGAGATCTGCCACTACCACCTTGACCTGCCGGCACTGGAAGCCTTTGTGGACGCGGCTCGTGGTGGGGTGTCCCGGCAATAGCGTGTATACTGTCGGCCTCGAGAGTGATTCACTGTGCAGAGTTTCCCGGATGGCGCCGTATTGGCGCCATTCTGGTTTATAAATCAGGTAGTTAAACGTGCCAACAAAACCCGCTGACAGGGATGAAAATGACTGACCTGTCCCACATCCGGAATTTTTCCATCATTGCGCATATCGACCACGGCAAATCCACGCTGGCGGACCGGTTTATCCAGCGCTGTGGCGGTTTGAGCGAGCGCGAGATGGAGGCCCAGGTGCTGGACTCCATGGATCTCGAACGCGAGCGGGGTATTACCATCAAGGCGCAGAGTGTGTCCCTGCCTTACATTGCGAAAAATGGTGAAGAGTACGTACTGAATTTTATCGACACCCCGGGGCACGTGGACTTTTCCTACGAGGTATCACGTTCACTGGCTGCCTGTGAAGGTGCACTGCTGGTTGTCGATGCTGCGCAGGGGGTAGAGGCACAGAGTGTGGCGAACTGTTACACCGCCATCGAGCAGGGACTGGAAGTGGTGCCCGTGCTCAACAAGATCGATCTCCCCTCGGCCGAGCCGGACCGTGTCAAACAGGAAATCGAGGACATCATCGGTATCGATGCCACGGATGCCATTGAAGTCAGTGCCAAGACCGGCCTCGGTATCGATGAATTGCTGGAACAGCTGATCGAACGTATCCCGCCACCGGAAGGTGACGCCGATGCCCCGTTACAGGCGCTCATTATCGATTCCTGGTTCGACAGTTATGTCGGCGTGATATCACTGGTGCGGGTCATGCAGGGTACACTGCCGCGGCGCAAGAAGATTCGTATTATGTCGACCGGGCGTGACCATATTGCCGAGAAAGTGGGCGTGTTTACCCCGCATCGCCAGGACAGGGAACTGTTGACGGCGGGGGATGTGGGCTACGTCATTGCCGGCATCAAGGAAATCGACGGCGCACCGGTCGGTGACACCATTACCCTGGCCGACCGGCCGGCAGACGAGGTGTTGCCCGGCTTCCAGAAAGTCCAGCCACGGGTATTTGCCGGTCTCTACCCGGTAGTGTCCGATGACTACGAAGACCTGCGCGAGGCGCTGCATAAGTTGCGGCTGAATGATGCATCGCTGCATTTTGAACCGGAGACTTCGACTGCACTGGGGTTTGGTTTCCGTTGCGGTTTCCTGGGCATGCTGCACATGGAGATCGTCCAGGAGCGGCTGGAGCGTGAATACGACATCGACCTGATTACCACGGCACCCACAGTTATCTACCAGGTGCTGGATACAAAGGGTGAGGTGCTGGAAATCGACAACCCGGCCAGCCTGCCGCCTGCCAACCAGGTCGAGGAAATCCGTGAACCGATTATCCTGGCCAATATTCTTGTGCCACAGGACTACCTTGGGGCAGTGATCGGCCTGTGCGTGGAAAAACGCGGCGTACAGCGCAACATGCAGTATCTCGGCAGCCAGGTGTCACTGAACTATGAATTGCCGCTCAGTGAAGTGGTACTGGATTTCTTTGACCGGCTTAAATCGGTCAGCCGGGGTTACGCCTCCTTTGACTACACTTTCGAACGCTTCCAGGCCGCCTCACTGGTCAAGCTGGACATACTGATTAATGGTGAACGCGTCGATGCCCTGTCAGTGATCGTACACCGCGAGTTTGCCAATACGCGCGGCCGTGACCTGGCCGAACGCATGAAGGAAATTATTCCACGGCAGATGTTCGATGTTGCTATTCAGGCCGCCATCGGTTCCCAGATTATTGCA
>JALVCM010000017.1 GCA_027010005.1 Thiohalobacter sp. | reverse complement strand
GAACAGCGGGTTATGCCGGCCGGGCCGACAGTGATCGACAGTATTGCCAATGCCGCGTTTTATTTCGGGCTGGCGGAGGCGCTGGTGCAGAGCGAGATCCCCCCGGAGAACCAGCTGCCATTCGCCACCGCGCGTGATAATTTTTATGCGGCCGCCCGCGACGGGCTGGAGGCGCAGATCACCTGGCTGGACGGACGCAAGGGGCCCGCACAGAGTTTGCTGCTGGATAAACTGGTACCACTGGCAGGTTACGGGCTGGGGTTGCTGGGTATCGATGAGGCAGACCGGGATCTTTATCTTTCCATTATCCGGCAGCGGGTCAGGAATGCCTGCACCGGCGCCAGCTGGCAGCGTGCCTGGCTGGCGCGTCACGGTACCGACATGCAGGCACTGACCAATGCCTATTACGACCGGCAGAAACGTGGTGAGCCGGTCCATGCGTGGGACACCTGATGGGTAGCATGTTACACAAGCTGGAAACCCTGCCGGCGGAATTCATTGACGCGCAGCCGGAACAGCTCGCGGATTTACTGGGTGGTCCGACACTGGTACACCTGCGTGGGCGGCGCGAGCATCCACTGTTTGTCTCTGTGCTGTTGCACGGCAATGAAACCACCGGCCTGCTGGCGGTACAGGCACTGTTGCAACGTTATTATGATCGCGAACTGCCGCGCTCGCTGAGCCTGTTTATCGGCAATGTCGATGCGGCCCGCGATGGCTTGCGCCGCCTGGCCGGCCAACCTGATTACAACCGGGTGTGGCCGGGTACTGAATGCCAGGACACACCGGAGAAACGCATGATGACTGAAGTTTTCGACATCATGCGTGAACGCCGGCCATTCGCCAGTGTGGATGTGCATAACAATACCGGTATTAATCCGCACTACGCCTGCATCAACCGCATTGATCACCGCTATGTGCAGCTGGCCAGCCTGTTCAGCCGTACCCTGGTGTATTTCACCCGGCCAAAGGGTGTGCAGTCACTGGCATTTTCGGAAATCTGTCCGGCCGTGACCGTCGAGTGCGGCAAGGTCGGGCAGGTGGCGGGCGAGCAGCATGCGCTGGAATTTCTCGACGCCTGCCTGCATCTCAATGAACTACCCGACCAGCCGGTCGCCGACCAGGACGTGGATGTATTTCATACCGTGGCCATTGTCAGAGTGCCGCGCAGTTACAGTTTTGGATTTGGTGATACGTCGGCGGACATCAATTTTATCGAGGATCTCGATCACCTGAATTTCCGCGAGTTGCCGGCCGGCAGTACACTGGCATACCTGAATGGTGTCACGGACCTGCCGCTGGAGGCGTCTGACGAGCAGGGTAATGAAGTGGCTTCCCGTTACTTCACTGTGAAAGACGGACTGTTGCAGACCGCCCGGCCACTGATGCCATCGATGTTTACACTGGATGAACGGGTGATTCGCCAGGATTGCCTGGGTTACCTGATGGAACGCTACCCGCTACCGGTTCAGTAACCGTTTGCTGACAGGTCGATGCGGCCGGGGATTTTTTCGAGGCGTGCAACACCTGTTTGCAGTTCGCCGTTCGGGTAGAGTTCCAGCCAGCGGTAGCCAGGTGGTATTTCATCGATGGCAAAGTTTTCGCTGGCCGGCAGGAACTGCAGGCAGGTCGATGGAGTGGCCAGCAGGCGATACTGTTTATGTTGCTGGTCGAATGCCTGGTGTACGTGACCCCAGACCACGGCACGTACCTGCGGGTGACGGTCAATGACAGCAAACAGGTCGTTCGGATTGTCTACGGCCATGGTGTCCAGCCAGGGGCTGCGCATGAGCACTGGCTGGTGGTGCAGCCAGACCACAGCTGGCAAGTCCGGGTGGCTGTCGAGTGCCTGCGACAGGGCATCCAGTTCGCTGGCATCCAGGTGTCCACCATCCTCGCCTGCAAGGGTGGAATCAAGGAAGACCAGTTGCCAGCCACCTGCCAGGTGGCTGCGTACACAGTGGAAGCCCTCACTGTCCAGCTGTTCACGTATCGCGATGGCTTCATCATGATTGCCCGGCAGACAGTAGGCAGGAATACCGAGCCGACCGACCTGTTCGCGCAGGTTCAGGTAGGCGGCCTTGCTGCCATCGTGGGCAAGATCGCCACTGGCGACCAGCAGGTCAAACGGGCCATCCTGTCGGACGAGTTGCAGGACCTGTTCAAGGCAATCGCGTGTATTGAGCCCCAGCAGCTGGCCGTCGGGCGTTGCATAAAGATGTGTGTCGGTGATCTGGGCTATCCGCAGGGGTCGCCTGTTCGTCCGGTTTTGCTGCACCTGGTTCCACCTTGTTCATCCCCCCGGGTTGTCGAAATCAGGACAACCTCTGATCGGGCGTCTCTATATGTTTTATCAGTACCTTGGAGTTGCGCTGGTAGTTATACAGGCTCCGCCTTTTCACGGGAAGGTCAGACAGTGTTGCAGTGTGGAAACCGCGTTCCCGGAACCAGTGGGCGGTGCGTGTCGTCAGGATGAAAAGCCGCTCGATACCCTCCCGGGCAGCCCGTTGTTCTATGGCCTGCAGTAGCTGGTCGCCACGCCCCTGTCTCTGGTAATCCGGGTGTACGGCAAGGCAGGACAGCTCGGCAATGCCGCCAGGGTAGGGATAGAGTGCCGCGCAGGCGATGATCATGCCGTCACGCTCGACGACCATGAAGTGGTCGATCTCCATCTCCAGCCTCTCGCGCGAGCGCCGCACCAGCACGCCGCTGGCTTCCAGTGGCGCAATCAGCTGTAGAATACCGCCAACATCGTCAATGCCGGCAATGCGCATGCCTTCGTAGATTTCGGCTGTAATCAGCGTACCAATGCCATCACGGGTAAACAGTTCCTTGAGCAGTCCGCCGTTGTCATGCCGGTTCACCAGGTGTGTCCTGCGTACACCACGCTGGCAGCTGTCGATGGCATGACGGATATGACGTTCCCAGTCAGGGTCGAGTTTGCGCCGTGAACCCAGCAGTTTTTCCGCATCCTGCAATGACATCTGCCGGATCAGGCGCCGCCTGCTGTCGCGCAGACTGTTGCTGTCGGTCAGCAGAATCAGCTTGTCTGCGTGCAGTGCGATAGCGGCGGCCGTCGCAACTTCCTCGGCGCTCAGGTTGAACACTTCACCGGTTGGTGAGTAACCCAGTGGCGACAGCAGTACGATACGGCCGGCTTCCAGTTGTCCGTGTATGCCATCGGCGTCCAGGCGCCGGACTTCCCCGGTATGGCAGTAATCCACCCCGTCATGCACGCCCAGGGGTCTGGCGATCACAAAATTCCCGCTGGCAACACCGATGCGTGCGTTGGCCGTCGGTGTATTGACGAGGCTCATGGAGAGCTGTGCCTCGATTTCAACCCGCAGGCTGCCGACGGCATCCTTGACGCACGCCAGCGCCGCGTTGTCGGTCACACGCAGGCCGTTTACATAGTGCATTTTTGCCTTGCGCAGTTTCAGGCGTTGTTCGATCTGCGGGCGTGCGCCGTGTACCAGTACCAGGCGGATATCGAAGGTATGCAGCAGTGCGATATCGTGGACCAGTTGTTCGAAGTGTTCGTCTACGGCTTCGCCGCTGAACATCAGCACAAAGGTCGAGCCACGGTGCGCCTGGATATAGGGTGCGGCCTGGCGGATGTTTTCAACAAAGGTGTCCGCTTTCTTTTTGACTGGTTTATCGGGCATGCAGGACAGATTACCGCTTTCGTGCCGTGAAAAACAGCTGTGGCGGCGTCATACCGGTTGCCCGGCTTTCAGGCAGAAGCGTTCGATGAGCTGTCCGAGTAATTTGAGGGTCGGCTGGATGCGCTCGCAGGCGAGATATTCGTCAGGCTGGTGTGCCTGATCGATATCACCGGGACCCAGCACCACAGTGTCTATACCCATACTGTTGAGATAAGGGGCCTCGGTGCCAAACGCTGCCGAGGTAGCCTGGTAACCGGTCAGTGTCTCGGCGGCACGAACAATCGGGGAGGCCGCATCGGTTTCCATGGCCGGTGTCCCTTCGAACAGGGGGTGGCAATCGAGCTCCAGGCCGGTATCTTCGATAACCCTGGCGAGTCGGGTCTGCAGGGTATGGCGCAAGGCATCGATCTCCATGCCGGGCAGGGGACGAAGATCAATATGCAGTTCACAGTCGGCACATATGCGGTTGGGGTTGTCGCCACCGTGGATATGGCCGAGGTTGAGCGTCGGTATCGGCACCTCGAAAAGCGGGTTGTGGTGGCTGGCCTGTAACTCACTGCGCCAGCGTATCAGTTCACCGATAACCCTGTGCATGCCTTCCAGCGCATTATTACCCAGCGAAGGGTCGCTGGAATGCCCGGAACGCCCGCGCAGGTGAACTGCTTCCATGAGGATGCCCTTGTGCATGCGTATCGGGCGCAGGCCGGTCGGTTCGCCAATGACGGCGTAACGGGCCTGTGGGCGTTGTGCATTCACCAGCGCACGGGCACCGGCCATGGAGCTTTCCTCGTCTGCCGTGGCGATAAGGATAAGCGGCTCACGGAACTGGCTGGCGTCAAACCGGCTGGCCGCCTCGATGGCCAGCGCAAGAAAGGCTTTCATGTCCGACGTGCCGAGCCCGTACAGTCGATTGTCTTTTTGTGTGAGGCGGAACGGGTCGACGTTCCAGCGGCCCTCATCCCAGGGTACGGTGTCTGTGTGCCCTGCCAGTACCAGCCCGCCCGGGCCACTGCCGAGTATTGCAATCAGGTTGGCCTTGTCCGGTTGCCCGGGCAGCGGCATGATCTCGACCTGGTAGCCGAGCGGGTCGAGCCAGTTGGCCAGACGTTCAATGACCAGGCGATTGCCCTGGTCGAAAGCCGCATTGACGCTGCTCACCGAAGGTGCCGAGATCAGACCCTCTATCATATCCAGCAGGTCGGGTGTGCTATGCATGGTGCCAGCCTACCGCGTATTGATAAACGGGAAAAGCATGTCGCAACTCCGCTGGAATGAACCCGATGATGAGGGAACCTCCGATTAATTCGTCATTGCGAGCGAAGCGTGGCAATCTCTAACAGGCTGATTCCATTGCATGAGATTGCCGCGCTTCGCTCGCAATGACGTGAACTCTGAGTTAATCAGAGGCTCTTTGGTGCTTCCCCTGGTATGCCTCAGGCGGGGCGTCCGATTGATTGCAGGCCGTATTGCTTCAGCTTGCGGTACAGCGTGCGTTCACTGATACCCAGAATCTGTGCAACCTTGGTGCGCTTGCCCTGATGTTCTGCCAGCAACTCGGCAATATACTGTGATTCCAGCCCCTTGATGGAAGGCTCGGGGCCATCCGGGTTTGCAATCGTGAGCATGCCTTCGTTGTGTCTTGTTTCGACGGGTTCATCGAGATGAATTTCTGCAGGTGTGATAATGCCATTGGTGCTGAGTGCGGTGGCGCGTAACAGGATGTTGCGTAATTCACGCACATTGCCCGGGTAGTCATGCGACATCAGAACCTGTATGGCCTCGTTGGTCAGGTGATAGGCAGCAGTATTTTCAGGCCCCATTCTCTGCAGCAGAGCTTCGGCAAGCTCCGGTATGTCTTCGCGGCGTTCACGCAGGGGCGGGATTTCACACAGGATGCCGGCGATACGGTAGTAAAGGTCGGCACGAAAAGCATTGTTGGCAACCAGCTGGCGCAGGTTCTTGCTGGTTGCACAAATAATCCGGGCATTCGCACTGAGTAACTCCCGTCCGCCCACGCGTCTGAACTGCCCGGTTTCCATCGCGCGTAACAGGCGGCCCTGCAGGGACTGGGGCAGGTCGCCGATTTCGTTAAAGAACAGGGTCCCTCCATCAGCCTGTTCGAACATACCGTGGCGGCGCCCGATACAGCCTGTAAAAGCGCCACGCTCGTGGCCGAACAGCTCGCTTTCAAAGACCGATTCGGAGATGGCGCTGCAGTCGACCATGGTAAAAGAG
>JALVCM010000016.1 GCA_027010005.1 Thiohalobacter sp. | reverse complement strand
ATGAGTATATCTCCGGCCAGATCCTGGTCTATGAAAATGATGGCGTCAGGTGCTGGAGTATCGGCGTCAGGGACGGAAATCATGACTATGTAAAGATGGGTGCCCAGGCAGCACTCTATTTTTATGAAGTCCAGTACTTGTCTGAAAAAGGATACAAGGCGATGAGTGTGGGGTCTTCGCGTGCCTTTCTGAATGATGGCGTACTACAGTTTAAAAACAAATGGGGAATGCATGTAACAGGGTCCTCAAAAAAGGGGCTACTGATGAAACCGCTTCGCAAAACACCCGGGTTAATGTCATTTCTTGAAAGTAACCCGTTTATTCGTACTGACTCAGGTACACCCGTCGCCGTTGTCTTCCCTTCGCATGACAACTGCGGCAAGGGAGATTTTTACCGCCACCTTCATACCCACTACTGTCTCCCGGGGCTGGAGGCACTACAAATCTATGGCGCGGAATCTATCGGGAAGGAAGACCGTGGACCAGGGCCGGGAGAGTGCCCTATTACAAACCACCCCCTGGATTGCCTGTTTTGAGCGCCGCGTCCTTTTCCCGACAGGCGCTTGTGCAGTTTGCCAGGGACACTCGCTTGCGTAACATTTTTCGCAATCTCACAAAAAATTACAGGCTGACCCTCTCGGTCATCCAGGGACAGGAAAGCGACTCACAGAAACCGCTCACCCTGCTTCTGGCAGGGTCAGGCCACAATAAAGCCTATCTGCTCAACCTGATATTTGACGACCATTGCTCTGAAGTACTTACACGCACACTGTGGCTGTGGCAGGTTCCTTACTTCATATCACAATTCAGTGCAGATATGCTGATTGCAATTGACCCGAAAGACGGAGCAGCCCGCTACCTGTCCGGCCGGACCACTTTTAATGTTCCAATATGGATTCGTGGTGAAATCGACATTAAAACCGCCAATGGACTGCTCAAAACCGGCGAAAACATCAAAAGTGACTTACGAAGAATCCGAAATAATAAGCTTGGTTACAGGATAACCAGGGATCCGGCACTTTTCCGTGATTTCTATTACGGCATGCATCTCCCGTACATCGAAAACACATTTGGAGGGGCTGCCTTTACCGTAAGCTACAAGGAGATGAAAAAGAAAATTGATACGTCTGAACTGATGCTCATAACAATGGGTGATGAGGTTATTGCCGGCGGAATTATTTTGTATGAAAAAGGCGGGGCACGCGCATGGTTTATCGGCGTCAAGGATGGCAATCATGATTATGTGAAACGGGGCGCACTGTCGGCACTGTACTATTTCGGTATTCCTCACCTGGAAAAGAAAGGCTTCCTGTCGGAACACGTGGGATCATCACGTGCCTTTTTGAAAGATGGGGTTTTACAGTACAAGAAAAAATGGGGGATGCGGATCATCGGTGCCAGAAGAGGCAACTTTGTTATCGATGTGTTGAAATATTCCGCTGCCAGCAGAAGCTTTCTTGCCAACAACCCCTTCGTACAACGAAACGATGATGTATTTACCGGGGTATATTTCCTGGATGAAGATAATCCTGATGCAGAGCTGAAATCCCGTGATATTTACAAGTCCTTTTATTTCCCCGGCATGAAGCAACTGGATATTTGCCGGATCAAAAAATCCGGTGACGGTGCAGGAACAGCGGATACCACTGCAAATATGCTAGACTGCCACTCATCAACAAGCCCCTGATAACGAGCAGCCAGGTCCGTATCTATGGCGCGTGAATACCCCTATATAGCGGTAGCCGACAATTATTTTTGTACCCACTGTAGTCTGTTGTCACTTACCCGGATATTTTTGTTCAGGTATAAAAAACTTTATCTTGGTGCGTTTGACATACAGCGAAGACAACTCCCCACCCTGTTAAAAGCCATCTGGAAGTTTCGGAAAAACGGACCCTCAGCGACAACTGATGCCGTCAGCCTTCCGATCTCTGGCGACCTGTGTATCCCCGTACACCACGGCTACAAGATTTTCGACCTGTCCAGGCTGACGGCCACAAAATATTTCACTGATGACGTCGAGTCTTCTGTCATCCAGGCAGAGGTCAACCGTGTACGCGATGCATCCGGACTCCCGTTTACACCGGAACTGCTCGAGGTTGACCCGGATGGGCGATGGTACAGGGAAAGCTTTATTCCGGGAGACCGAAGCAGCCGAAATGACAAGTCAGACCCCCCCGTGCAATTCAGGGAAACCATCGGGAATTACCTTGCGAAAATCGTACATTCCAGACCTGACCGAATGACTTCGGTCGATACATATCTCCGGGGTCTGGAAAACAGTCTGAAACAAAAAACAGACACACTCGGGGCAGATGATGAACTCTGCCCGGCTATCAATGCGTTTATTTGCAGGGTAGCTGCCAGGCTGGAGCCCTCAAGGCAAATGCAGATACAGATTGCATTCACACACGGTGATTTTTCCTTTGTAAATTTTATTTTCGGGAGGAAGGGCATAACGATAATTGACTGGGAAGGTGCCGATTACAGGAGCCTGCTCCATGACCTGTACAACTATTTCTTTACCGAACACTATTACGGCCGCTACCAGCCCATCAATCACGACACCTTTACTGATGCCATTGAGCATTTTGGCCTGTGTCTCGCTGCTGAAGGCGGGCAACCCGGGGACACACGGACCCTGTCCGGGGATGTCTACCGACTGCTCTACTATCTCGAACGCATGCAGATGCTGCTTGACAGGAAGGCATCACCGGAGCAAAGGAATGTTATACTCAGATCCATAGAAATCTTTGACCAGTACGAGTCCGGAAGATTGCAGGACCGGACGCCACAAGCCAATAAACCGGAAGCAGAATGAACATGAAAAACGTGATCGACCGGCCGTATCTTGCCGGGACAGTTTTGGCCCTTTTACTCAATATCTTTCCCCTCATGGCACTGGCCCACCACCCACACGACCTGGTCGATGCCCTGGCGGTATCACCGTCATTTGAAGTCGACAATACGGTGTATATTGCCAGCTCCGGTCATGTTCTGAAATCCGTCCACGGCGGACATGGATGGCAGGAGCTGGTCAACGGACTCGATCATACCAGTCCTGTCACATCCATCCTGATCATCCCGACGGATGGCACTCCGGGAACAGTACTTGTCGCCACCGATGGTAACGGTATATACCGCTCCACCGATGAAGGCACCTCCTGGAGGAATACCAGCAAGGGCCTGGAAAGCCTGGAAATCAGCACCTTGTCAGGCGGCCTTCAGGGCAAGGTGCTGGCTATCGATGAATCCGGTCACCTGTACTTCAGTTCTGACAGTGGAGAAAGCTGGCAAGTATCGACACTTCCGGATACGGCAGTCATCACTGCAGCCGATGTATCAGCCGGCAGAATGCTGGCAGGCGATGAGGCCGGGAACCTGTATGCTTCAACCGACGGTGGCGCACACTGGAAAAAAGCTGCCCAGCTTCCTTCACAGACAGCTGTTACTACGATCAAACAGGATTCTTCGGATGCAACAGGCAACAGCTTTTTTGTCGGTACCCGGGATCATGGCCTGTTCCGAACAACGGACAAGGGAAGCTCTTTTCAGCAGGCCGGCAGTGCGCTGAAGGGACATCATATTATATCCCTGGCCATCCAGCCCGGCTTCATGATTGCCACGAGCTGGAAAGAAGCGGCCTTCATCTCGACTGACAACGGTAACTCCTGGACAAAATACTCGGACGGCTTGCTGACTGACAAGCAGGCCAACACCGTGAAATATTTCTCCCCGCAATTCCGGCAAATTGCTATTGCAGGCAAGGATGGCAAGACTCTGTTCCTGGCCGGCTTCGCAGGCCTGTTCAAATCCGGCAACCACGGGGAAAACTGGGACGAACTTGAAATTCTACCGGTCAGCCTGATCAAGGGCCTCGATGTTTCGCCTTCCGATGGCGATGACTACAGCATTGCCATTTCAACCTACGGGGGCGGTGCCTATTTCAGCCACGATCACGGTGATACCTGGATTATCGCCAACAAGGGCCTGAATACTACCCGCCTGATGGACATGCACTACAGCCCCACCTACCCGCAGGATCACACCCTGTTTTCGGGCTCGGTTGGACTGCTGCTCAAATCGACAGACATAAAGGGAAGCTGGGAACAGATTCCGGTCAGTTATCGCACCCTGAAAAACAGGATCATTGGCAAACTCATGTACTGGGGGCTGCCACAGGACATAGGCTGGTCCTACCTGGACAAGGTTGACAGGGTTCCCGTCTACCCGGTCACGATGGCGCCATCGACAGACTACGCCAATGACAATACTGTTATTTTCGGAACCCGCTGGCACGGGATATTCCGTTCAGAGCATGGAGGTCTGGATGCCTACAACATATGGCTGCACACCGACGGCGCCATTACGGGCCTGAAACTTTCACCGGACTACACGAATGACCATACCGTGTTTGCCTATGTGCGTGGAGACGGGATCTACAAGTCGACCGACACGGGCGACAACTGGCACAAACTCACCAGGGGACTCCCCGCCGACGCCACCAGTGGTGCAAAAGTCGGTACCCATTCATCCAATGAAGACTACACCGTGGCGTTTTCTCCCGGCTACCAAAGTGACCGGACGGTTTTTGCTGCTGGCCCTTCCGGCCTGTACGTGTCCACAGACCAGGGTGAGAACTGGACTGAAATACGCAGCACCATTCTGGGCGACAAGCCTCATATTATTGCTTTCGCCCTGTCTCCCGATTATGTCAATGACCGGACCATGCTGGTCAGCCTCAAGGGCCGTGGCCTGTACAGGACAGTGGATGGCGGGAAGCATTTCTCCCAAATCGGCAAGGCGCTGATCGAAAATAACCATTCCATTACACGCATGGCCTTTGCCAGCCAATATGCCAGCAACCGGGCGATTTATGCTGCATCCAGCCAGAACCTGTTCCGCTCTGACAATGGCGGGGACAACTGGACATTACTGCAGCGCCCTGCCCGCTATGAAGACCAGCGGGATGTTATTCACTACACCGGTCACTGGAATGAACGCCGCGGCAAGGACTACAGCGCAACAAGCATTCATTACACCGATGAGAGTGGTGCCGCCGTTTCGCTGGATTTCTATGGCTGTGGCGTAAGATGGATTGCCAGCAAGTCAGCCGAAGGCGGCAAGGCCAGGGTTTATATTGACGGCACCCTCGCGGCGACTGTCGACCTCGCTGCTGACACAACACAGGACATGGCCGTGGCCTTCGCCCGGACTGGGCTGACCTGTGGGCCGCATAGTATACGTGTCGAAGCCGGTACCGGAGCAGACAAGGCCGGTCGGGTTACCTTTGATGCGTTTGATGTGCTGCCGGAAAAACAGGTGCTCGGCCGGTCTACACCGTGACCTTGGCTTTAGACTTTAGCCGGTCGTGCGCCGGCTGGTAGTCGGTTTCCCATTCCAGCAATGGCCTGACGACGCCCTGCATGCGACCGACCCAGTCACCGCGTGCAGAATCACCCTCGACCGTATCCATGACATTGAAGGCCACCACTTCACGTTCATCGATACGGCGTTTCTTGCGATCGGCCCCCCGCATGGTGGCACGAACGTAGAAGGTGCCTTCGGTCAACAGATTTCCGGGTATCCAGGCGGTACTGACAAACCGTCCTGTTGGCCTTTCGCGATTCCGCCACTCGGGAGCCTGGTCGATGGTTGAGAAAACGATGACACCTTCATCGTTGAACAGCGTAAAGTACGGCATCAACTGGTACTCCGGCTCGAGCACCGTGAAGTCCATCTCCAGGCCCACATCATTGCGGACGTCGACACTCTCGCTCACACTGCCATCCCTGCCTTTCACGCGCACGGCATTCAGACGAACCACCTCATCGCCCGGGGCTTTTGACGGGTCGTTCCACTCACGAACGGCCGTGGTGCCACGACCGGCATGCAGGTAG
>JALVCM010000015.1 GCA_027010005.1 Thiohalobacter sp. | reverse complement strand
GGTCGCCGATGCCAATGAGGTGATGCCGCCCAAGTCAACCTGGTTCGAACCCAAGCTGGCGGACGGACTGGTGTCGCACGTGCTCGACTAGGAAAACCCTGATTCATTCCCCGTCATCCCGTTCATTCCCCGTCATCCCGTTCATTCCCCGTCATCCCGTTCATTCCCCGTCATCCCGTTCATTCGCCGTCATCCCGGCGAATGCCGGGATCCAGTGGTTTCAGCGACATGGATACCGGCATGCACCGGTATGACGAATTAATCGGTATTGCTCTAGGCGACTTCACCGGTGAAATCGTAGCTGAGGGTTTCGCTGGGTTCTTGCAGGAAGTTGCCCTGGATAAAGTTGATACCGCTCTGCCAGAGCACCGCCAGGCTGTGTGCATCCTGAACGTACTCGGCAATACACTGCTTGTTCATCGAGTTGGCGGTATCGAGGATAGACTTCACCATAGCCTGGTTGTCGGTATCGCTGGCCAGGTTATGAATGAAGGAGCCATCAATCTTCAGGTAGTCGACCGGCATATGTTTGAGCAGCTGGAAGGAGTTCGGGCTGGTGCCGAAGTGTTCCAGTACCGACTTGCAGTGCAACTCCTGTAGTGCCTTGGCAAAGCTTTTTGCCTGTTTCAGGTGTTGTGATGCAACTTTTTCAGACAGCTCGAACACCAGTGCATCACCGGGCAGGCGATGTTCTTTCAGCCTGTCATTGACAAAGTTCACCAGTTTTTCATCCAGCAGGGTTTGTGCCGAGATCTTGATAAAGAACTGGGTATCGGAACCCTGTGAGCGGTGCTCGGACAGTGTCTTGATAGCATTCCCGATGACCCAGAAGTCAATTTCTGCAGTCTGTCCGGTCTGTTCGGCAATTGGCAGGAACTGACTGGGTAAAATATGTTCTTCCTCGTCATTCAGCATGCGCAGGAGGACTTCATATTTCTCACTGGTATCGCCCTGCAGGCTGACGATCGGCTGGAACAGTAGCTGGAACTGGTTGTGCTCCAGCGCATCCTGGATCAGGGCATGCATCTGCTGGTCGCGTTCCTTGCCGATTTTCTCGTCGACAACCGGGTTGTGCAGGTGGACTCTGTTGCCGCCCGAGGAACGGGCAACTTCACAGGCAAGGTCTGCACGGGAGATGACCTCATGGGCAGACGGTGAGCTTTCACTGATAATACTCATGCCGATGCTGCAGGTGGTGGTGACGGACTTGCCTTCGATCTCGGCAATATGGTCCTCGATAACCTGGCGGAGTTCTTCTCCGAGAGTGGTAATCGATTCGTGGTCGCAATCCTTGCGCAAAATGGCAAAAGAGTGGTCGCCGAAGCGTGCGACAATGTCATTGTCCTGTGTATGTTCACGCAACAGGTCGGCAATGTCGCCAATGACCATGTCGGCTGCACCAATACCGATGTTGTCCTTGATGTCCTTGAAATTGTCCATCAGCAGGTAGAGCAGTGCTGCATTTTCCGAACCACTGACGGCGTTGGTAACAGCCAGTTCCAGTTCTTCAATAAAATACTGGCGGTTAAACAGGCCGGTGAGTACGTCCTGTTTGCTGAGGAACTTGATTTTTTGTTCAAGCTCCTTACTCGAACCCGCCTGGTTGCGAATAATAATCTGTGTACAGGCTTCACCGTCAATACTGGCGGGAGAGAATTCCATTAACGCATCGAACTGTTTGCCGTCTGGCAGTTGCCCGTGTGTTTCCAGGGACTCTTCGGTGGCACCTTCCTTGCTGAAATTGCGCAGGAACTCCTTGAATTTGTCATGCTCTTCCGGTGCAACCATATCGAGAATGGGCGTACCTTCGATCTCGTCGATATCATCAAAGCCAAACATTTCCAGGTAGGAACTGTTGGCGAAGATGTGCATGCCTTCGTGAACATAGGCGATGGCGTCACGCGAACTTTCCATCAGTGAGCGGGCACGCTTCTCACTTTCGTGGAAACGGGCTTCGAAATTCTGTGCCTTGTTGCAGGAGCTGAGTTGACGGAGTTCACGCTGGGTGACCAGCTGAAGGTGCTCGGGCTGGTCGTACGAGCACAGGTCGGAGGCACCCTGACGCATGGCTTCGATAATATCTGTCTCGTCAGCCGTCTCACCGATAGCGATCAACGGGGCGAGGATTTCACGTTGCTTCAGGAGGTCGGTTACCTCGGAGAGCGACACCGATTCCAGGCCCAGCGCACACAGCACAAGGTCGGGAAAATGCTTGTCCAGTACGCTATTGATGTCCTCGCAGTCTTCGGCATAGTCCAGGCGGGATGCCTGCCCGGCATTTCTGAGGATATTGGCAAGGGCTTCTGCATCGTTGCGGGATTCCTCAACGATCAGCAGACGCAGGGTTTGGTCCTTGTCCATAGGGTATAGTGCTCCTGAATTCAGTTTTTTCTCGCCAGCAGCGGCTGGCAGTGCGCTTACATTGTTTCGGCAGCATGGGCCACATTCTTTACCCGCTGGCCGTGACCAAACGGCTATTCCTGCCTGTGTCGTAACCCCTTTTACATAAACGGGTTTCCTGCTAGCATGAAGATATATGGCCAGTATCGCTGGCCGCTCAGGACCAGCCGGGGACAGGGTATGCAGCAGATCAGGGTGCGGGCCGAAACGCCCGATGATTTCAGTGCCATCGACGTCGTTAATCTCAGTGCCTTTGAAGGTGAGGCCGAGGCGCAGCTCATTGCCGAATTGCGAAAGTCGCCAACCTTCATCCCCGACCTGTCGCTGGTAGCGGAGCTTAATGGCCGTATTGTCGGCCATGTGGTGCTGTCGCGGGTCAGGCTTGTTTCCGAAAAAGGTGAAAGTGAAATACTCGCCCTGGGGCCGATGTCGGTGGTACCGTCGCAATCACACCGTGGCATTGGCTCGGAGCTGATCGATGCGGCCGTGGCACGGGCCAAACCCCTCTGTTACCACGCAATCGTGGTCGCCGGACATCCGGACTATTATTTGCGTTTCGGGTTCAGGCCTGCACTGGAATGGGGTGTGACCTGTAACCTGCCGATTCCGGACGATGCCCTGACAGCCATGGAACTGGTCGATGGTGCCCTGTCAGGCGGGGGGATCGTCGAATACCCGGACCTGTTCAAGGCATTATTCTAAAGTGTCTCTGATTTAATTCATTCCCCTTCATTCTGGCGCATGCCAGAATCCAGAATTAATCAGAAGCTACCTGAAAGCCCCGGTTTACAGTAACTCCCAGACATCATCGAAGTCGCTGCTCTTTGTTTTGGGAGATGGCTTTTTCTGTCCGGGGAGTTTTATCTCACCCAGTGCGGTGAACTGGAACTGGGCAAAGCTGCCGGTGTTTTCCACCAGCTTGGTCAGCTCGACACGCACATTTTTCCCGTGACAGTTGATAATTGTTGTATCACCGACCCGGAAGGGGGGTGATGGCAGTAGCAGGGTTGCGCTCTGCTGTATGCTGGCAATTTCAGGCAGTAGCAGGCCACGTGTGAATGCATGATTTTTTGCACCCCGGTGTTCCAGTTGCCCGGCAATAGCAACAGCACCGGGTGACAGCATTTGCACGCCAAGTTCCAGCCCGCGTTTGTCGGCAAACTTCAGCCAGCGGATGACGCCCAGTCGCCAGTGGAAGGTGTCGGGGTCGCTTTCTTCACGTATACCCAGCAGTTCACCGACCTGGGCGCGGGTGGTTTCAGGGTTATCCCAGAGCAGACAGTAACCACCGGCACTGATATTGACCATCTTCCAGTTCTGGGTACGGTGGCTGGTATTGATTTGCATGCCGGAAGCAGCGCGTGCCACGGCGGTTTCCAGGTTGCTGGGCGGTGCTTCCCCTTCAATCCGGTAGTTCATTTCCCACACATCAGGCATATTGCTCTCGTTGGCCTGCACATCCCGGGCGTCAAAGCGGGCAGGTTCCTGGATGTGCGGAGCGGGTTCCGGGCTGCTGGCTAGGTCGGTATGACACTCCTTGCTGACGGAGGCCTGGTTGAAGGCGACTTCGCCACTGACAAAGTAGTGAATCGAACTCAGGCCCATCGACACAATGACCTGTGACAGGTCTTTCACACGGGAATAACGGCGTTTGGGCATGACACCCCACGCCAGCATCAGGTGCCGGAGCGTGGACAGTTTGATGCCTGTCGGGCGGCTCGCCCGATTCTCGCCGATGGACTTGCGGGCACGCTCTGCCAGGCGTCCTGTGTCCAGGGTCCGGATTGTCCCGCACTTTTCTTTTGTGTCCCTCAGTACAAGATAACTGGGGGGTTCGTCAGCATTCAGGTTCACGGCAAACAGTGCATCCGGTTTTTGCTCGAGTGTTTTAAGGTCGCTGAATTTTGCCCAGTCTTCCAGTGCGTCATAGATGGCTTCCGCTTCGCCATGACGCAGGCGGTAGGGGCAGGCCAGCGCCAGCAGCAGAATCTGTTTGTAGCAGTCCGTGACCGTTGAGGTATGTTGAATTGCTGCGACCACATCCGTGACTTTTGTGCGATGCAGGCCATTACTTTCCGCGTAGCGGTACAGTGAGTGAATTTCCAGCCAGACCGATTCCGGGTAAGGCTCGTAGACCTGGAAGGCCTTGAGTAACACGATCCCAAGTAATTTCACCGAGCGGTGGATGGCCGTCACCAGCAGTTTGCGGTCCTTACGGCCGACACCGGCAATCTGTTCCATCACCAGGACCTTGTAGCCGGTGGCCAGGGAATGTGTGATTTCACGCGACAGGTGGGCGATCTTCAGGTTTTTCATCATTGGCGGCAACGGCTTGCCGACAACGTGCTTCTTCATATGATCGGTCACGAACCGAACCGGTTCCTGCAGAAGTTCCAGTGCCTTGAAACGTTGCTGGGCGGGGATATCCTGGTGGTTCAGGTCGTTCAGTGCCTCGAACAGCAGTTTTGTCGTTTCTCCCACATTGGCCATAGGGAGGTGTTCGATCCAGTCTTTTACACTGGCGGTCTTGCTGTCGAATGCGCCGTTTTTCGGGCTGGTCCGGTTCGGTACTGAAAGCTGCATGGGCAATTCGTCCGCTGGTTATTGTTACGTGACGGGGTGCGGGCAGACGACTGCCAGCATGGCATCCCGCTCGGGCTATCGTCCTGTGACAGGAAAACTGAACAGTTGCGGGGTATTGCGAGGTGTCAGTGCCGGTTTTCCACGGGATTCTGCCGGTTTGGCATCAGAGGGGGGATTTTGCGCTTTCTCCGGGAATTTCCCTGACCAGTCGGGGTACGAGGTAACCCGGTAACAGGGAACGTATTTTTTCCATCAACTGCAAGGCCTTGGTATCACTGACAGCAAAGTGGCCGGCACCCTGAACCGGGTCCAGCTGGTGCAGGTAGTAGGGCAGGACACCGGTCTCGAACAGTCGCCGGCCAAGTTCACACAGGGTTTCCGCGTTGTCATTGACCCCGCGCAGCAGCACGGACTGGTTGAGCAGGGTGGTGCCGGCTGTTTTCAGGTGCTGCATGGCACCGGCCACCGGCGTGTTGATTTCATTGGGATGATTGCAGTGAATCACCACAATGATCTGCAAACGGGTGGCCGATATCCAGTCGATCAACGTGTCATCGACTCGTTCCGGCAGGACCACCGGCACACGGCTGTGCAGCCGTAGCGTGGTGAGATGGGGGATCTGCTCCAGTTCGCGGACCATTTCCGTCAGGCGGGTGTCCGTGAGTGTCAGCGGGTCGCCGCCGCTGAGAATTACCTCACTGATCTGTTCGCGTTGTGCCAGGTAGTCCAGCGTGGCCGGCCAGTGCTCACGGGTCGGGTTGGCCGTGTTGTAGGGGTAGTGCCGGCGAAAGCAATAGCGGCAGTTCACCGCGCAGGCGCCGGTCAGTGTCAGTAAGACGCGCCCGGGGTACTTGTGCAGCAGGCCGGGGACCGGCATGACATCCTGTTCCTGCAGCGGATCTTTCTGGTAGCCGGGAATTTCGGCCAGTTCCTCGCCCACCGGCAGTATTTGCCTGAGCAGGGGGTCATCGGGG
>JALVCM010000014.1 GCA_027010005.1 Thiohalobacter sp. | reverse complement strand
AGGGCCGCCAGGCGAAAGTGCGCCATGGCCCGGTAGTGACGGTCCACCGGGAACCCCGCCTGCGCAAGCTGTATCGCCGGCGCCAGCGACTGTTTCAACGGTAAACGTCCGTAATGTTCCGCCAGCCATGCCAGTGCCGCCGGCTCACCGGGTATCCCGGCCGCCAGCCCGCCATCCATCGACAGCCCGGGCACGACATTGCCCTGCGCATCCAGATACAGATCACGCTGTGCGGCCTGTGGCGCCCGTTCCCGCCCGTCCAGCATCACCTGTTTTGCGTCACTGGCACGGTGCAGCAACCAGAAGCCTCCACCACCGATGCCCGAACTGTAAGGTTCCACAACCGCCAGTGCGGCACTCACGGCCACGGCGGCATCAAACGCATTGCCGCCGGCCTCCAGAATCTGCATACCGGCCTGTGTGGCAAGTGGATGCGCCGAGGCGATCGCCTGGCTGTCCGGGCGCGGCGGTGTCGCCCCCCCGGCAGCCAGCGCAAGGACAGGCAGAAATAATGCAACCAGTACATAGCGCCGGCTTCTGGCCAGGACGTCAGTGACAGGCATAAAAAAGGCTCCATCAAGGAGCCTGTAAAATCCTGTCATCTGTGTCCCGGCCATCAGGCCGTTTCCCCGGTCAGGCGACGGTATTTTTCCATCAGCTCATCACGGGTTTCCTCGACATCCGGGTTGAATGGAATACAGTCAACCGGACACACCTCCACACACTGCGAGGTTTCGTAGTGCCCCACACACTCGGTACACAGATCCGGGTCGATAACGTAGATCTCGTCACCCTGACTGATGGCGCCATTCGGACATTCCGGCTCACAGACATCACAGTTGATGCATTCATCAGTAATCATCAAAGCCATGGCGAACTCCCGCAAAAACGGCACACAATATAAGGAAACCCTGATTCATTCGTTTTCCGTGATTCCGGCGTACGCCGGGATGACGAATGAATCAGAGGCTCCATAAGGATTGTTTAATATTATCCCAATCTGCGCTTCAATGCAGCCACAACTTCCGCATGAACAAAGGGGGTAACATCGCCGCCCAGCGCGGCGATTTCCCGCACGAGGCTCGATGAAACATAGGCATAGTGCTCATCCGGCGTCATGAACAGGGTCTCGATTTCCGGTGCCAGCTGCCGGTTCATACTGGCCAGCTGGAATTCGTACTCGAAATCCGACACGGCCCGCAATCCCCGCAGAATCACGCCGGCACCCTGCTGACGGACAAAATCCACCAGCAGGCCACTGAATCCCTCGACAACCACATTGTCGTGCCCCCCGAGCACCGAGCGTGCCAGCCCGATGCGTTCTTCCCAGTCGAGCGCCGGCTGCTTGCCGCTGTTTTCGTGGATGGCGACGATCACCCGGCCAAAACGTCGCGCTGCGCGCTCGATCAGGTCGGTGTGACCATTGGTAATCGGGTCAAATGTTCCCGGGTAAACCGCTATTTGCATATCAGCCCTGGAGCAGCGTTCGTCGATGAATCGGTACCCGGCAATCTACGCATAACCGTCCCGGCACACAACCACCGTAAGGCGATTTCAGCCCGGTTCATCAGGCTTCCTTCGATACAGGTAATACCCGACCTCTCCGGCCACCTTCGCTTTTTCCTGTATCCAGTTGTCGGGTATCCCGGGTAACGGGGCCCATTTCGGCGTCTCCAGGTAAATGCGTGCACCCGGCTTCACGCAGTGACCGGCCTCCAGTGCCGCTATGCTGTCAGCCAGCAACCTGCTATCGGAAAACGGGGGATCCAGAAAGACCAGATCGAATGGTATATCACAGCCACGCACCCATTGGGTGGCATCAGCGGCATGAATCTCGATGGCATCACTCTCGAGGCGATCACGACTGGCCTGCAATGCTTGTACGACAACCGGGTTACGTTCCAGCATGACCACGTTGCCGGCCCCCCTTGAGGCTGCCTCGAAACCCAGTGCGCCGCTGCCTGCGAACATATCCAGGCAACGTGCACCGGATACCAGGCCTGTCAGCCAGTTGAACAGGGTTTCGCGGATGCGGTCGGGTGTCGGTCGCAACCCTTCTGCAGCGGGGAAAGCCAGCTTGCGGCCACGCCAGCGGCCGGCAATGATTCGCACCTGGTTCGCAGAAGACGCCATGCCGAGCATGGTTGCGCAGCACAGCTTGCAGGGTCAACCGCTTTTACGGCGAAGAGCTGCCCGCCTCACCACCACCGACAATCACTGTCACCATTTTATCCGGGTGAATACGCCGCTTCCAGGCATCGCGAATCTGCTCAACCGTGACCGCCTCGACATGCGTGGTAAAGGTGTTCAGGTAATCCAGTGGCAGATCGTAAAAACCGATGACGGCAAGATACTCGGATATCTTGCTGTTGCTGGAGACGCGTAACGGGAAGCCACTGACGATATTACTCTTCGCTGCGGCCAGTTCCTTGTCGGTCGGCCCCGACCCGATAAAACCGGACAGGGTCTCACGCAACACCTGCAGCGCTTCATCACGCTGGTCGTTGCGTGTCTGGAAACCGAGCTGGTACGGGCCCTTCTCCTTCATCGGGATAAAATAACTGTAGGCGCTGTACGCCAGACCACGTTTTTCCCGGATCTCCTCGCTGATACGCGACACCAGCCCGCTGCCACCAAGAATATGGTTACCGACATACAGCGGGAAATAGTCGGGGTCCTTTCGGCGCAAACCGGGCTGCCCCATCAACACGTGACTCTGGCTGGACGGGTGTTCGGTAAACACCTCACTGGCCTTTTCCAGTTCCGCCACCGGTGGCAGCGGTGGTGGCCGCTGCCCTTCCGGCAGACTGTCGGCCAGCCGCGCGGCAATTTTCCGTGCCTGCGACTCGTCGAGTGAGCCCACGATGACCACTGTCGCATTGCGTGCCACATAGTAATGTTGATAGAAGGACCGCAGGTCTGCCACACCCAGTGCCTTAACGCTGTCTTCTGTACCGGCCGGGTGGCTCGCGTAGGGGTGCGAGCCATAGAGTTCGCGGTAAAAGGTTTTTTTGGCAATCGCCGCCGGTTTCTGTTTTTCGTACTGCAGGCCGATCAACATCCGTTTCTGCTCACGGGCAAAATCCTCCGCCGGGAAGTCCGGCTTTGCCAGCACCTTGCCAAACAGTTCCAGTGAAGGTTCCAGCAGGTCGGGATCCACCAGACTGCGCAGAGAAATCCACGCCATGTCACGCCTTGAACCACCGCCCAGTTCGGCACCGCGCTGTTCCAGCCCGCGAGCAATTTCATCGGCACTCAGACCGCCTGCGCCCTGATCCAGCAAGGCACTGGTCAGTTTTGCCACACCGGGCTGATCACCATCGCGGGAACTGCCGGCATCGAATACCAGCCGAACATCGACCATCGGCAGTTCGGGCGCCGCGACAAACAGGACTTTCGCACCTTTCGCCGTTTGCCAGCTTTTGATATCAGGCAGTGCCTGCGCGGCACTCGTTAGTACAGTGAGTATCGCTGCAAGCGCAAGGGTGAAAAACTTCTGCATAACGCTTCCTTGTTCTGATCGCGGTCTAGCGTACATGGCTACCCCCTCCGCGACGCGGCGGGTGTTCGGGGTCAATGGGTTGTGGAACCAGCTCGGCGACTGTCAGGTGGTCATCGAGCAGGTATTTTTTGGCCACGGCCATTACCTGCTGAGGTGTAACGGCCTGGATCTGCCGGTGATAATTGTCGGCTTCACGCCAGCCCAGCCCGATAGATTCCAGCACCCCGATCTGCATGGCCTGGTAGAAAACAGAATCCTGCTCGTAGACCTTCTGGGCACGAATCTGCGCCTTGACCCGGTCAAGCTCCTGTTCACCGACGGGTTGTTGCTTGAGCTTTTCCAGTTGTTCGCGCAATGCAGCTTCCAGCTCCCTGACCGAGTGGCCTCGTGAAGGGGTTCCGGATAACAGGAACAGACTCTGCATGCGGTCGTGCGCGTCGTAACTGGCCCCGGCACTGGCCGCAATGGCCTTGCCACGCACCAGTTCACTGGCCAGTCGCGCCCCGCTGCCACCGTCCAGCACACCCGCCAGCACTTCCAGTGCATAGGGCTCCCAGTCCTTTGCCTTGTCGGCCGTCAGCACCACCGGCGCCTTGTACCCCATCATCAGGTAAGGCAACTCGGCCGGCGCCTTGACCTGCAGGCGCTTGATGCCCAGCTGTGTGACCTCCCTGCGCGGCTTGACGGGCCGGATCTCACTCGGTTTGAGTGGTCCGAAATAGCGGCGTGCCAGTCGCAACACCTCGTCCGGGTCGACATCACCGGCCACCACCACGGTCGCATTGTTGGGTGCATACCATTGCCGGTACCAGTCGCGCAGATCCTCGATGCGCATGGACTCGAGATCGTCCATCCAGCCAATCACCGGAATGCGGTAAGGACTACTGATATAGGCCGTGGCATTGAACTGTTCCCAGGTCAGGGACTGTGGATTGTCCTCGGTACGCATGCGGCGTTCTTCCATTACCACCCGCACTTCCTTGAGGAATTCGTCCTCCGGCAGCGTCAGGTTACGCATGCGGTCGGCCTCCAGCTCAAAACTGGTTTTCACCCGGTTTTTTTCCATGGTCTGGAAATAGGCCGTGTAGTCCTGGCTGGTAAAGGCGTTCTCACGTCCGCCGTTTTCCGAAATGATACGTGAGAACTCACCGGCCGGATGGGCCTTCGTCCCCTTGAACATCATGTGTTCCAGCACGTGCGATACACCGGTGATCCCGTCGTGCTCATAGCTGGAACCCACTTTGTACCACACCTGCGACACCATGACCGGCGAGCGGTGGTCCTCTTTCACAATCAGTTTCAGACCGTTGTCGAGCATGTATTCGTGTACCGCCGGGGCGGCGCTGGCCAGGCTGACGCCCAGGCCGAGAACGAGCGCGAGTAATCCTCGCATCTTTGACTCCTTTTTCGTCCTATCCGTAAATGAGGGGGAATGATAGGATACGCAGACCCAAGTGGACAGCAAAAACGATGTTTGGTTTCGGCAAGAAAAAATCTTCAGCGTCTGACGACAACTCCGACACCGCAACGGAGCCGGCCAGCAAGCCCGGCCTGTTCGGCCGCCTGAAGGCCGGCCTGTCGAAAACCCGCAGCGGCCTCACCGAGGGCATCGCCAGCCTGGTGCTGGGCCGCAAACAGATTGATGACGAACTCCTCGAAGAGCTGGAAACCACGCTGCTGACTGCGGATGTCGGCGTCGAAGCCACCCGGGAGATCATCGATGACCTGACCCGGCGGGTCGAGCGAAAACAACTGGCCGATGCCGATGCACTGATGGCAGCGCTGCAGGAAGATATGACGGCCATGCTCACACCGGTCGAGGCCCCGCTTGAAATCCCCGAATCAGATCATCCCTTCGTGCTGCTGATGGTCGGCATCAACGGCGCAGGCAAAACGACCACCATCGGCAAGATTGCCCGGCGTCTCAAGGACCAGGGCCATTCCGTGATGCTGGCGGCCGGTGACACCTTCCGCGCCGCTGCCGTGGAGCAATTACAGGCCTGGGGGGAACGCAACGAGGTACCGGTGATCGCCCAGCAACAGGGCTCCGACTCGGCCTCTGTGATCTTCGATGCCCTGCAGGCCGCACAGGCACGCAATATTGATGTCCTGATTGCCGATACCGCCGGCCGCCTGCACACCCAGTCCAACCTGATGGAAGAGCTGAAAAAGATCCGCCGCGTTCTCGGCAAGCTCGACGAAACCGCACCGCATGAAGTGATGCTGGTGGTCGATGCAGGAACCGGACAGAATGCACTGAACCAGGCGCGTGAATTCAACCAGGCCATGAACCTGACCGGCATCACCCTGACCAAGCTCGACGGCACCGCGAGGGGGGGCATCATTTTCGCAATCGCCCGGCGCCTGGGTATCCCGATCCGCTTTATCGGCGTCGGTGAGAGTATCGAGGATCTGCGCCCCTTCAATGCACGAGACTTTGTCAATGCCCTGTTTGACCGTGACTGACGCACCGCTTTCACTACCACACCACC
>JALVCM010000013.1 GCA_027010005.1 Thiohalobacter sp. | reverse complement strand
CTTCGCCAACCGCAATGTCACCATCGACAACAGTGCACCAAAGACACGCAGCCGCTCCAGCGTCGCCGGTGAAATGGAGCTGGCGCTGTCACGCGCCTGGGTGGGCAAGGCCGACATGGTATGGGACCCCTATGATGAACAGACCGAACGTGGCAACCTGCGGCTCCAGTACCGCCCGGGGTACCGCAAGGTCGCCAACCTGTCCTACCGGTTCCTGCGCCAGTCCCAGAGCCAGATCGACGCTTCCATCCTGTGGCCATTGACGCCATCGTGGCACGTGCTCGGGCGCTGGTATTATGACCTGAACGAATCCTCGGAACTTGAGACCATGGCGGGGATCGAATACGACAGCTGCTGCTGGGGTGTCCGGCTGGTGGCCCGCGAGTACATTATTCCCAACAAGGATGAAACCAACCGGTCTATCATGTTCCAGTTTGTCCTCAAAGGGCTGGCACGTATCGGCAATGACATCGAGTCGGTACTGGAAGATGGTATCCTTGGCTACACCGACCGACCTGAAAACTGAGATCTGAATGAAACTGATATCCCTCTTGCTAACTCTGGTATTTATCCTGCCAGGACAATTGTTCGCCAATGTGCCACTGAATCACATCGTGGCCGTGGTCAACAATGACGTCATCCTGCAAAGCGAACTGGACAACCGTGAACGCCTTGTGATTGAACAGTTGCAGAAACAGGATGCACAACTTCCCCCGCGCGACATCCTGCGCAAGCAGGTTCTGGACCGCCTGATACTGGAAAACCTTCAGCTGCAAATTGCCGAGCGCAGCGGTATCCGCGTTGATGATGAAACGCTGAATACCAACCTGCGCAGTATGGCCAGACAGAACGGCATGACCCTGACTGAATTCCGCGAAGTCCTGGAAAAGGACGGTTTTGATTATGTCGCGTTCCGTGAGGAATTCCGCAACCAGATCATCATGAACAGGATTCGCCAGCAGATGGTGGATAATCGCGTGCAGGTCACTGAACAGGAAGTCGACAACCTGCTGGCCAGTGCCGCCGAGTTCAATGACCAGTCACGCGAGTACCACCTGTTGCATATTCTGGTCTCCCTGCCGGAAGCCGCCAGCCCGGAACAGATCCAGGCAGCGAAGCAACGTGCCGAAGAAATCCTTGCCCGCCTCAACAACGGTGCAGACTTCAAGCAGGTCGCCATTGCGGAATCGGACAGTCAGGATGCACTCGACGGTGGTGACCTTGGCTGGCGCAGGACAGGACAGCTCCCCTCGTTCTTCTCCGATGTTGTCGGACAGCTGAAACGCGGCCAGGTCAGTGACCTGATACGCACCCCGAGTGGCTTTCATATCATCAAGATCGAGGATATTCGTGGTGACGAACAACATACCATCCACCAGACGCTGGCCAGCCACATCCTGCTGAGACCGGATGCACTGGTATCGGAAGACGAGGTCAAGACACGTATTACCCAGCTTTACGACCGCATTATGGCCGGTGACGATTTTGCCGAGCTGGCACGCGCCCACTCACAGGATCCCGGCTCGGCCAGTGAAGGCGGCAGCCTTGGCTGGGTCAGCCCGGGCAAGATGGTGCCCGAGTTCGAGAAAGCCATGAACGAACTTGAGGTCGGCGAAGTCAGCAAACCGATCAAGAGCCGCTTCGGCTGGCACCTGATCAAGGTGCTGGATCGCCGCGAACACGATGACACCAAAGCCTATCGCCGTGCCCGTGTGCGTGAATCGATTCGTCAACGCAAGACCGATGAAGAACTGGAGATCTGGTTACGGCGGCTGCGGGACGAGGCCTACGTCGAGTATCTTGATAACGGATCGTGACCCCGCGCATTGCCATTACCACGGGTGAACCGGCAGGCATCGGACCGGAACTGTGTGCGGCACTGGATGCCAGTCAGTTTGAGGCAGAACTGGTACTGATCGGTGACCCGGCACTTCTCAATGAACGTACGGCAGCAGCAAAACCACTCACTGACCTGCCGCGCTTCAACCCCGCCACCCCTGCTCAAAAGGGTCGGCTGTGCATCACACCGGTAAATCTCCATACACCCTCGCATGCCGGGGTACTCAATCCTGACAATGCCGGCTATGTATTACAGACGCTGGACACTGCCATCCAGGGTTGCCTGGACAAAACCTTTGACGCCATGGTGACCGCACCGGTACACAAGGCTGTCATCAATGATGCCGGCATTCCTTTCACCGGTCATACCGAATACCTGGCGGAAAAAACCCGAAGTGCACAGGTCGTAATGATGCTGGCGGCACCCGGCCTGCGGGTGGCGCTGGCAACAACACACCTGCCACTGTCCGAGGTACCCGCTGCAATCACCCGGGAAAGTCTCGAAGCCATCATCCGCTGCCTGTACCGGGACCTGCAGTCACATTTTCATATCAGCACACCACGCGTACTGGTCGCCGGACTGAACCCGCACGCCGGTGAAGGCGGTCATCTCGGGCACGAAGACGACAGCGTCATCCGCCCGGTGATCGAACAGCTGTCCGCCGAAGGCATGGATCTCACCGGACCCTTGCCGGCCGATACACTTTTTACACCCCCCTGGCTTGCCAGGGCCGATGCGGTGCTGAGCATGTACCACGACCAGGGCCTGCCGGTCCTCAAGCACATGGGCTTCGGCCAGGCGATCAACATCACGCTGGGCCTGCCGCTCGTGCGCACCTCGGTGGACCACGGCACCGCCCTGGAGATTGCCGGAACACACCGCGCCGACCCCGGCAGCCTGATTGCCGCCATCGACTGTGCTATCGGGATGGCCGGCTGATGCACAAGGCACGTAAACGTTTTGGACAGAATTTTCTTCACGATGCCGGTGTCATCCAGCGCATTGTGCAATCGGTCAGCCCGCAACCCGGTCAGAGAATCGTGGAAATCGGTCCGGGCCAGGGTGCGATTACCCTGCCGTTACTGGAAGCCTGCGGAAAACTCGACGTGGTAGAGCTGGACCGTGACCTGATACAGCCACTCAGGAACAAGGTGGCCGGAATCGGTGAATTGATCATTCACCAGCAGGATGTGCTGAAGTTCGACTTTCGTGCACTGGCCGGGAGTGACCACCTGCGCGTGGTGGGAAACCTGCCCTACAATATTTCCACACCCCTGCTGTTTCACCTGATCGACCAGTCATCCGTCATCCAGGACATGCATTTCATGCTGCAGAAAGAAGTCGTGGATCGAATGGCTGCAGTGCCGGGTAACCGCGACTATGGCCGGCTGTCTGTGATGATCCAGTACCACTGCAAGGTCGACCCGTTGTTCCGGGTCAAACCCGGCGCTTTCACTCCGGCACCCAAAGTGGAATCCGCCGTGGTCAGACTGACGCCCTGGCAACAGCCTCCTGCCCGGCTCGACGACCTTGCCAGCCTGTCCCTGCTGGTACGAACCGCTTTCTCCCAGCGCCGCAAGACACTGCGCAATACACTGAAGACGCTGCTGCCCGCCGAACAGATCGAGGCTGCGGAGGTCGATCCCGGCGCACGGCCGGAAACCATCAGCCTGGAGCAATATATCAGGCTGGCCAACCGGCTCGCGCGAATGGATGTTCAGGAAGACTGAGAGAAGCGCCGGCTACCAGCGGCGCTGCAGGAAAAGGTATCCGTCAGGATTGTCGTTAAGGCTGCCTACCTGGGTATCACCGCCGGCACGCAAACTGCGTTTCACATGCCCGGGAATACTGGTGGAGAATTTCAGTGCCGGCCCGTGACCGCCGAAGGGATGGGAAATACGCATACCGTCTCCCCCGTTGTCGATTTCAATTTTTGGCCGCCAGTTTTTCAGCCGGGCGGTCAGATCAAAATTCGAGAACGACTGCAGCCACTCACCGGATATGATTTCTGCTCCGAACTGTTGCAAATAACCTGGCTGCGACCGGTTGCCTCCAGGCGCTTCATCGGCTTGTGCGACACTGCTCAACACCACCCCGAGCGCGACACTGCAGGTCAGGATAACCATCAGGTCCGGCTTCCGATAACGCCTTGATTTCATTGTGTTCATAGCAACACCGCCAGTGAGTTCCCCGATACTTTGGGGGTACGTTGGCATCATTCATGAAATCGAGCGGTACTTCTGTTAACGCGTTCACATTTCCGGCATATATACAGCTGACAGGGTGATACACCCGAATCTACCTAACATATTGATATACAAGCCCAATATCTAAGGGAACCTATGATTAATTTGTTTTCCGTCATTCCGGCGTATGCCGGAATCCAGCGGTTTCAATGACATGGATACCGGCATACGCCGGTATGACGAATTTATCAGAGGTTCTCTAATGCTGTGTGCCGCGATATCCCACATCCACCCAGCAACGCGGTAATTCTTCCCCCGAGGGAAACGCCAGCTGTTTTTTTTCAAACGGCGCCGGGTCCTGCAATTCCTCTCCGGCGTGGTAACGCCCTTCCAGTTCGGCACGACAGGGATCCACCATCGCCGCCAGGTCCAGAACTTCCACCAGATCACCCGTGCTCTTGTCTTTCAGGAACATAACATCCTCCTGCGCGTCAAAGTATTTAATATAAATATAGACCTGTTTACGGCGTCGCGCCTCCCACGGAATCCACAGGGGTAATCTGTACGCTCCGCCGTAAAGCACGTATCCTGTCAGTGTATTAAGGAGTTTATTCATGGCAGTAGACAGTTACGATATCAAGGTCGATGTAGAGACGCATTACATCGAGGAACAATCGCTCCCCGAGCAGGGGCGCTATGTTTTTGCCTACACCATCACCATCGAGAACTGTGGCAATGTACCCGCACAGCTGCTGCGCCGGCACTGGGTCATCACCGACGCCAACAACCGGGTACAGGAAGTCAAGGGTGAAGGGGTCATTGGAGAACAACCGTACCTCAAGCCCGGCGAACACTTCCGTTACACCAGCGGCACCATGCTGGAAACACCTGTCGGCAGCATGAAAGGCAGCTACCAGATGGTCGCCGACGATGGCGTTGAATTTGATGCCGACATCCCGCCTTTCAGCCTGTCAATTCCGCGTATCCTGCACTGACCGGTGGCAATCTGGGCGATCGGCGATATCCAGGGCTGCTTTGATGAACTCCAGGCCCTGCTGGAACAGACCGGATACGATGCCCGCCACGATACGCTCTGGTTCGCCGGCGATCTCGTCAACCGTGGCCCGAAATCACTCGAAACCCTGCGCTTTCTCCATCATCTGAATGCCACCACAGTACTCGGTAACCACGACCTGCACCTGCTTGCCTCGGCGCACATTCCAAAATACCGCAAACACAGGGACACCCTGCAGCAGATCATGGATGCCAGGGATGGTCCGGAGTTGCTTGAGTGGTTACGTCACCGCCCCCTGCTTCACCATGACCGCCAGACCGGCTACACGCTGATTCACGCCGGGCTGCCGCCACAGTGGGACCTGCGGACAGCACAGCAGTGTGCGGCCGAGGTAGAGCAGGTATTACGCGGCCCGGACTATCTGGATTTTCTCGAAACCATGTACGGCAATCACCCCAACCTGTGGTCTGACTCCCTGCACGGCCATGACCGCCTGCGATTTATCACCAATTGTCTGACACGACTGCGCTACTGCGACGCCAACGGCAGGCTGGCACTGGAACACAAGGGCGCGCCCGGGACTCAACCGAAGCATCTCAGGCCCTGGTTCGAGTGGCCAAGAAAAAGCGCTGACATGAATATCCTGTTCGGTCACTGGTCGACACTGGGGTCCTATGACGGGAACGGGGTGCATGCACTGGATACGGGTTGCCTGTGGGGCGGGACGCTGACGGCGCTGCGGGTAGACGGGGTTCAGCCGGAGCGGGTGGAGTATGCCTGTCCGGGGGCGATGTCACCGCTGGAGGAAAAATAGCAACTGACATCGGTGGAAAGCGCCGGTCTGTCCAACCCCGTCATCCTATGCTTGAAGTTGCTCGCAAGTAATAGGATATTTCCTGCGAGACAGGAGAAAGGGCTGAGGCCGTCCACGTCATGAGTCGTTGGAGACTGTTCG
>JALVCM010000012.1 GCA_027010005.1 Thiohalobacter sp. | reverse complement strand
AGAAGGCGTGACGCTCAGCACCAACACGTTCTACATGTTCTACCTGTCACTGACCTTCTTCCATTTCATGCACGTGTTGATGGGGATGGTCATTCTGTCAGTGGTCACCGTGAAAGCGTACCGGGGTGACTACAGCGCACAGCAACACACCGGTGTCGAGACGGGTGCATCCTACTGGCACATGGTCGACCTGGTGTGGATTGTGCTGTTTCCCCTGGTCTACGTGTTGCATTGAGATGGAGCGGGCCGCTTACAGGGTATGGCTGGCGCTGGTACTGCTGACACTGCTGACCTATGCCGCAGGCCGGGCCGGGCTGGGTGGCAGGCTGGTCATTGCCGGACTGCTGCTGTCAGTGCTCATCAAGGGGCAACTGATCGCAGATGTTTTTATGGGCCTGCGCGGTGTACGTAACCCCTGGCGCTGGATTGTAACGGGCTGGCTGGTGAGCGTGGTAACACTGATTGGTGTAGCCTTTATCCTGGGAGAGAGCTGATATGGTAACCGAAGTGACCCAATTTCCGACCTCTGGCGAGGATTTACCTTTTTACCAGCCACAGGGACGCGAGGTGGAGCTTTTCGAATACGCCTGGCGCAACCAGTTGCCGATGTTGCTCAAGGGGCCGACCGGCTGTGGCAAAACACGCTTTGTCGAACACATGGCGGCGCGCCTGGGTCGCCCCCTGTATACCGTTGCCTGCCACGATGACCTGACCGCCGCCGACCTGGTCGGACGGCACCTCATCGGCGACGGCTCTACCTACTGGAATGACGGCCCGCTGACCCGCGCGGTGCGTGAAGGGGCCATTTGCTACCTCGATGAAGTGGTCGAGGCGCGCAAGGACACGACTGTCGTTCTGCACCCGCTCTCGGACAACCGGCGTATATTACCCATCGAGCGGACCGGTGAAACCCTGCACGCCCCGCCGGAGTTCATGCTGGTTGTATCCTACAACCCCGGCTATCAGAACATGCTCAAGGGGATGAAACCGTCGACCCGACAGCGCTTTGTTTCTGCACGCTTCGACTTCCCGGACGCACAGACCGAGCAGGATATCGTGGTACGTGAAACCGGCGTCGAAGCGGCACTGGCGAAACGCCTGGTCGAGCTCGCCCACGGCCTGCGCGCCCTGAAAGACCACGACATCGAGGAGTCGGCCTCCACCCGCCTGCTGATCTATACCGCACAGTTGATACGGGACGGTTTTGACGCCATGGAAGCCTGCCGCGCAGCCCTCATCGAACCACTCACCGATGACGAAGCGACCGTGGATGCCCTGATGGACGTTGTGCAGGCCAGTTTCGGAGACTGACGTGGACAACGGGCGCGGGAAATTACTCGCGATTCAGGCCGAGACCCTGTACCTCATCAACCTGATGCTGGCACCCGGGCTGGCATTTTTTCTGCTACTGGGCCTGTACTGGCTGAACCGTAACAGCGCAGACGCCCTGGACATGAATCACCTGTCACAGACCGTCGGCGTCAGTATCACCGGCGGCGCACTGATTATGCTCGCTATCGCTATTTTCCTGTACACGGGCGGCATGGAGTCCGGCTATACCCTGATGACCCTCGTGCTCTATTTTACTTTTATTCACAGCAGCCTGATTTTCATGGGTATCATGGGACTGGTAAAGGCCATGGCCGGTGAGCACTATGTCTACCCACTGATCGGCAGACCGTTCCGCGCATGAACCGGACACAGCGACAACGGCTGGCCTGGCGCAGTGCCTTCTTTGCCCTGTTTGTACTGGCACCGCCACTGGATCTTTTCCGCCTGGACCTCTACCAGGGGCATTTTATCTTTCTCGGTATGCCCTGGACGCTGGGTGTACACGATGCCGGCAGCCTGCAGGCCAGTCTCAACCTGGTGCTGCGTGTGTTTGTGCCATTGTTCAGCCTGATCGGTTTCGGTGTATGGCTGTCGTGGCGTTACGGACGTTTGTACTGCGGCTGGTTGTGCCCTCATTTTTCTGTTGTCGAAGCCATTAACGGCCTGATGCGCCGTGCCAGCGGGAAAGTCACGCTCTGGCAACACGAGCCCTTGCCGGAAGTACAGCGTGACGGTACCGAAGTTCACCCCCGTAAAACAGTGTGGGTACTGGTCGTGCTGGCGGTGCTGGGTTTCTCGCTGTTGTGGGCCGTCACCTTTCTGACCTACCTGCTGCCCCCTGCCGAAATATGGGGCAACCTGGTGCGGGGTGAGCTGACACGTAACCAGTTTATCTTTATCGCTGCCGCCACCCTGCTGCTGAGTATTGAATTCAGTTTTGCCCGCCACCTGTTCTGTCGCTACGGCTGTGCCGTGGGCCTGTTCCAGAGCCTGGTATGGATGGCCAACCCCCGGGCGCTGGTGGTCGGCTTTGACCGCCATCGCGCCGTGGAATGCGCCAGCTGTGATGCATCCTGTGAACACGCCTGCCCGATGCGTCTCCAGCCACGCCAGATCAAGCGCAAGATGTTTACCTGTACCCAGTGCCAGCAATGTATACAGGCCTGTGAACGGGTCAACCTGCCAAAAGAACAGCCTGGCCTGCTGACCATGCTGGAGGGACAATGTGCACGGGATGTCTCCGAACGCGATTTTGGACGCCGCCCGGATGTACCGGCAAGTTGCTTCCCCAAAACACCGACGGACGGGGGCTGAACCGTATGGAAGAATGGGTCGGCCAGTTATGGCACAACATGATTACCCGTGCGGCACGGCAGGAACACCCGCACGCGGCGGTGTGTCTCGATGAAATCCGTCAACCGGCCGCGATACTGTTCCGGGCGCTGGGTGGTGACGGTGGCCTGCGCATCGAAACCGCCAACGAAACCGAAACCGGCGCGCGCAGAAGCCTGCTCAGCCGTATCGCCGGCAGCAACCGCCACACAGAACTTGCCTGGCGTGACGAGGACACCTTGCGTCTGCCGTCACGCATTGCCTGGTTCCCCGAGCGGGAACTCAACCGGGAACTGTACCTGTGGCTGGCGGCGCTGGCCGCACGCAGCACACCGCAGACTGGTGAATGGCTGCAGGGCAATGCCGCTGCCAGTGCTGCCCTGCTGGCCTCGTATCCTGGCCTGAAAAAACGCTACCGGCGACTGGTCGAGGCGCACCTCGAACAACGCCCCGACCCCCGCAAGCTGAAGCACGACGAGGCTGCCCAGGAACGCATGATCCGTCATGCCCTGCTGCAACCACAGGATGTCAGCGAGTCACTCTGTCCCGCCCGGGTTGCGCCACAACCGGTTCCCTTGTGGCTGCACCCGGATCCTCCGCTTGCCACTGCCCGGCACATGCCGGCCAGTAAAGACAGTGACAATGATGAGGATGCGCAGCAACAACACAGCGAACAGGTCGATTCCGGTAAACGCCGCCGCGGGGAACACGTGGATACACCGGATGGCAAGGATGGCCTGCTGGCGTTCCGGCTGGAGAGCCTGTTCACCCGCGCCGAATTCGTCAATGTCGACCGCACCACGGAAGAAAACGAGGATGAAGATGCCACTTCGGCACTGGAAGACATGGACGTGGTCAGCGTGGCGCAGGACCGCAGCCGTGTCGCCTCGCGTCTGCGCTTCGATCTCGACCTGCCACCGGAGGACAATGATGACCTTTACCTCGGTGAAGGTATTGCCCTGCCCGAATGGGACTACCGGAAACAGATCCTGCAACCCGACCACTGCCGCCTGCAACGGATGCAGGCACGTGATACAGAACCCCTGCCCCTGCCGCAACACCTGCAGGTCAAGGCGCGTCGCCTGCGCCGGCTGTTCGAGGCACTGAAACCGCGACGCCAGTGGCTGAATACACAGGCGGACGGCAGTGAGCTGGACCTGAATGCGCTGATCGACCATACCACAGACCGTTTGCGGGGAATCCGGAACAGTGAGGCCAGCCTCTATCGCCGCTTTGAAAATGCCGAACGCGACCTGTCCTGCCTGCTGCTTGCCGACCTTTCGCTATCAACCGATGCGCACGTCAATAATGAACAGCGCATCATCGACGTCATACGCGACAGCCTGTTCCTGTTTTCCGAGGCCCTGCAGGCAACCGGTGACCGGTTTGCCCTGTACGGCTTCTCCTCACGCCGGCGTAACCATGTCCGCTTTCATGCATTGAAGGATTTCACATCACGCTACGACGACCGGGTTCGCGGCCGTATACAGGCCATACGGCCAGGCTACTATACGCGCATGGGTGCTGCCATTCGCCACGCCACCAACCTGATAGACAGGGAGCCCTCGCGGCAGAAACTGTTACTGCTGCTCACGGACGGCAAACCCAATGACCTGGACAAGTATGAAGGCCGTTACGGTGTAGAGGATACGCGCAAGGCCGTACACGAGGCACTGGAGCGTGGCATACGGCCCTTCTGTGTCACTATCGATGAAAAGGCCGGTGATTACCTGCCTTACCTGTTTGGCAGTACATCCTATATCCTGGTACGCAATGCCGGTGAACTCCCGACTAAACTACCCTTGCTTTATGCGCGCCTCACCAGTGAATAGCGCATGTTACAGTTCCTCACCCCCGGCATAGTTCCGCAACTGGCCAACATCCCGCAGCACCATTCCACTGTCGTCGATTTCAATCAGGCCGTCACGGTTAAGCTTGGAAAACGTGCGTGACAGGGTTTCCGGCGTCATGGACAGACGCGAGGCAATGACGTGCTTGGGAATATTCAACTGTACCCGCGACATGCCCCGGTCGGTACTGGGCACCTGGTCGAGCAGGTAGGCCACTACACGGAACGTGGCATTGTGCAGGGTCAGGCGATCGATCTCGGCAATCTGCCAGTGCAGCCGGCAACTCATTTGCGCCATAATGGCAAAACAGGCCTCTGTCGACTGGTGGAGGATTTCGATATAGGTCTTCGCATCAAAACACAACACCTGACTGTCCTGCAGGGCAGTCGCCGTTACCGGGTACTGTTGCTGCCGGGAAAACATAATAGCTTCGGCAAAGGTACCGCCAGGTGTAATCAGGTCGATCACCTTCTCGTGACCTTCGGGTGAAATACGCGCCAGTTTGATCTGGCCGGACTCCAGCATAAAGATCTCACTCGCCGGGCGTTCCTGCTCGAACAGCACCTGCCCCTCTTCGAGTGATGCCACCTGCGTGTGCCGCACGATGGTGTCCAGCTGTCCATCATCCAGTTCCCCGAACAGGACAGACTTGCGCATAAATGCCAGCGCATCATTCCTTGCAACATCGTTGAGCTGGATTCGGCTGTTCATACTGTAACAGGTCCAGGGTTAACACTGTGTCGTTTAACCGGCATCACTCGGGAAACACCCCGGTTGACAGGTAACGGTCACCCCGATCACAGATAATAGCCACAATAACAGCATTCTCGACCTGCTCACTGAGTTGCAATGCGGCGGCCACCGCACCGCCGGATGAAATACCGCAGAAAATACCTTCCTGTGTCGCCAGCGCCAGGGTTGTCTGTTCAGCGGCCTGCTGGCTGACATCAATGGTTTCATCAACCCGGCTGGCTTCAAAAATTGTTGGCAGGTATTCCTTCGGCCAGCGGCGTATGCCGGGAATGGATGCGCCTTCTACAGGTTGCACGCCAACAATACGCACGTCCGGATTTTGCTCCTTGAGATACTGTGAAGTCCCCATGATCGTCCCTGTCGTCCCCATGGCACTGACAAAATGCGTAATATGTCCACGGGTATCTTTCCAGATTTCCGGCCCTGTGGTTTCGTAGTGGGCACGCGGGTTATCCGGGTTGGAGAACTGGTCGAGCACCTTGCCCCGACCTTCGGCTTCCATCTGCTTGGCCAGGTCGCGTGCACCCTCCATACCCTGTTCACGCGTTACCAGAATGATTTCTGCCCCGAATGCCTTCATGACCTGGCGGCGTTCCACACTCATGTTGTCCGGCATGATCAACACCATCCGATAACCCTTCGTGGCCGCCACCATGGCCAGTGCAATACCGGTATTCCCACTGGTCGCCTCGATGAGCGTATCGCCGGGCCTGATCTCACCACGCTCCTCGGCGTGC
>JALVCM010000011.1 GCA_027010005.1 Thiohalobacter sp. | reverse complement strand
TGCCAGGTCACTGAGGCGGTAAACATGCAGCGCACTGAAACTTCTGCAAAGATTTCCAGGTGGATCAACACGTTTCAGGCAATGTGCCTCATGCTCCATGCGTGCGATGTGTGGTGTCAGCCCCTGCAGGGCTGCCGGGTCAATCAGGGGACCGATATCGGTGGATAAGCGCATCGGGTCACCGATCGTCAATTCATCCATCGCGCTGCACAGCATCTGCTCCACACGCCCGGCAATCGACGCCTGCAGGAACAGGACACGCAAGGCGGAACAACGCTGACCGGCACTGTTGAATGCCGACTGGATAACATCACGCACCAGTTGTTCAGGCAGCGCGGAACTGTCTGCAATCATGACATTTTGTCCGCCGGTTTCGGCGATCAGGGGAATAATCGGACCATTCCGGGCCGCAAGTTGCTGATGTAATGTCCCCGCCGTCTCGGTCGATCCGGTAAACGCCACGCCGGCCAGCCGCTTGTCGGTTAGCAGATACCGGCCGATTTCCACACCACTGCCGGGCAGGAAGCTCAGCACGTCCTGCGGCACCCCGGCCTCGTGTAACAGCGCAACAACCCGTGCCGCAACCAGTGGTGTCTGACGCGCGGGCTTTGCCAGTACCGTGTTACCCGCCGCCAGTGCCGCAACAACCTGGCCGGTAAAAATGGCCAGCGGAAAATTCCACGGACTGATACAGGCAAACACGCCACGTCCGTGCAGTTCGAGTGTGTTTTGCTCGCCCGTCGGACCCGGTAAAACAATCGGCTTCCCGAACTCATCACAGGCACGCTGTGCGTAATAGCGACAGAAATCCACCGCCTCGCGCACTTCAGACAGGGCATCGGGCAGGGTCCGCCCTCCCTCACGCACTACCATTGCCATCAGAGCGGGCATGTGTTCCTCGATCAGGTCAGCCGCACGCAACAGGCATTCGGCCCGTGCCACACCACCCTGTGCATCCCACCCGGGTGCGGCAGCTGCGGCCAGTTCCAGCGCCCGCTGCACGATCGCAGCATCCGCTTCACGGACCTCGCCCGTCTGCTCACCGGGATCAGCGGGACTAAACAACGCACGGGGTGTGGTGTTTGCAACGTCGTCTCCGGCACACGCACTGGCATACCAGCACTCACTGGCAGCTGTCTCCATTTGTTCAAGAAGCGGCTGCACAACGTCCGGTGCAGCCAGGTCCAGCCCACGGGAGTTCCTGCGCCCGGGTGCATATAAATCGACGGGCAACGGTATGCGTGGATGCGGAGAGGCATCCACCTTCTCGATGTGTTCGCAGGGGTCTTCAATCAACGAATCGATACTGCATTCAGGGTCGGTCAGTGCATTGACAAACGAACTGTTGGCACCGTTTTCCAGCAGTCGCCGCACCAGGTAAGGCAACAGTGCCTCGTAACTCCCGACAGGTGCGTAGACCCGTACCGGCGGCACCCCGCTGTCACCCGCAAACTGCAAAGCCGTGTAAAGCGCATCACCCATACCGTGCAGGCGCTGTACTTCGTAGTCACGGGTACCGGCAATTTCTGCGATCCAGGCGAGCGTCAGGGCATTATGGGTCGCGAACTGCGGGTAAAAACACGCCGGTTCCTGCAACAACCGGCGCGCACAGGCCAGGTAAGAAACATCGGTTGCCGCCTTGCGGGTAAACACCGGGTAACCCGGCAAACCGTTCTGTTGTGCGCGCTTGATCTCGCTGTCCCAGTAAGCGCCCTTCACCAGCCGCAAGGGAATCCGGCGTCCGTGTTTTTGTGCCAGCGCGGACAACCACTGCACAACAGGGAGCGCACGTTTCTGGTAGGCCTGCACCGCCAGCCCCGGTCCCTGCCAGTGTGGCGGAACAGCTTCTATCAGGCGCTCGAATACATCCAGCGATAATTCGAGCCGGTCTGCCTCTTCCGCATCGATGGTCATGCCGATACCCGCACGTGCCGCATCCTCTGCCAGCACTTCAAGCCGTGGCAGCAGTTCCTTCAATACGCGGTCACGTTGTGCAAATTCGTAGCGGGGATGCAAGGCAGAAAGCTTTACGGAGATACCCGGCCGCCGGTATACCGGGGTATCTTCCTGTACCGTCCGGCCCAACTGTTCAATTGCATCCCGGTAGGCCGCCAGGTAGCCCGCCACATCGTCCCGGGACATCGCTGACTCACCAAGACAGTCGAAGGAGAAAAGGGTACCCGTGGGGTAACTGTCCGTCCGCCGCAGTGCTTCACGCATGTCACGCCCCATCACGAACTGGCCGGCAAGCAGGCGCATTGCCTGGCGTATCACCACCCTCGCGACCGGCTCGCCGATACGCGCCACCATCCGGTGCAACAGCTTTTCTGCACCGGAAGCCAGCATGTCCGCAGACAGCATCTGGCCGGTCAGCAACAAACCCCAGGTCGAGGCATTGACCAGCAGGGAGGAACTGGCACCAAGGTGTGTATCCCATTGTCCCCGTGCCAGGTGATCGGCGATCAGGCGCTCCGCAGTCTCGTCATCCGGGATACGCAACAGGGCCTCGGCCAGGCACATGAGCAACACGCCTTCTTCCGAAGACAAGTCATATTCCCCCAGGAAAGCTTCCACCCCCGCGTGCTGCTGTATCTGCCGGCGTGCAGCCGCGACAAGCTTCCGGGCGCTTTCCTGAATGCGCCGGACCGTTTCGTGATCCAGCCTTGCCGTGGCCAGGCACTGCGCGAGGCACTGGTGCTCATCACCCGTATTAACGGCCCGGATGGCTGATCTCAACGCCTCATCCGTGCCGGAAAATGCTGTTACCGGCATGATCCTGACCCGCCTCGCCGGCCTTGCCAACGTGCTAAGATCGAATCGCCACCACAACCTTCAAGGAATATGACCATGCTGAAATACCTTCGCGCCCTGTTATATTTTAGTCTGATCGCGACACCCCTGCTTGCACAGGCCGGCATGAAGGTTGCCGGAATTGATGTGAGTGACAGTTGCAAAATGGATACCCGGCCGTTGAAACTCAACGGAGCCGGCGTGCGCAGTAAATATTTCTTCAGGATTTATGTGGGCGTGCTGTGCCTTGAACAGCCAGCACACGACCCGGCCACCATCCTGGCGGCAAGTGGTGGCAAACGCATGCAGATGAACATGCTGTACAGCAAAGTGGATGCCGAAAAAATCACCAAAGGCTGGACAGAGGGCTTTCGTGCCAACCTCGACAAGGCAGCATTCTCTCGCGTGGAAGCTCGACTGAAACAGTTCAACGCCCTGTTCCCTGCACTGCGCGAAGGGGATGTCGTCAACATGGACTACCTGCCGGGACGCGGCACCGAGCTGGTTATCAACGGCAAGTCACTCGGCGTAATAGAGGGTGAAGACTTCTTTAACGCCTTACTCCGGGTCTGGGTTGGCAAACACCCGGCAGACAAGTCACTGAAAAAAGGACTGCTCGGAAAATAATATGCACGGTGTTGTGCTCGATGTCGACAGCCTGCATTGCCCGCTGAGCGATGCAACCCGAAACCTGATTGGCGCAGCAGAACTGGCCCGCATGAAAGCCGGTGCAATCCTTATCAATACCGCGCGCGGTGGCATTGTCGATGAGCAGGCTCTGGTCGATGCCTTTCAGCTTGGCGCGCAACGCAACGCGGTAAACTGAAACGCTAGTGCCTGGGGCGCCGCATTCGCCATACACCCCTGGGCTTTGCCAGGTTCACCTTCAGATTACGGCCCTCGAACTCTATCCCGTCCATTGCACTGACAGCAGTTTCGACAACCTCGTCATCCATTTCAACAAAGGCAAACCCGCGGGGTTTACCTGTGTAACGATCATTTACCAGCTTGACCGACCTGACTTCACCCTGTGTGGAAAACAGCTCACGCAACTGGTCAGGCGTTGTATCAAATGCAATATTACCCACGTAGATTGATTTCATTTTTTTTCTCCAACCTCCTTTTCGTTTGCACTGCTGGATTGCCGCCCGTCTTTTCGGCCAGTGCAAACCTGGACACACTTCCATCGTAAAACACCCGCCCACGCATCCGGCTGCCAGTCGGTTGCACGCAAAACGGGATAACGAAAAAAGTATAGACCAGACTGAGTGTGATTAAAGTCTGAACGATTGTTCACATAAACACGGTCAACCTGTACGTCAGTGCAGATAATCCGGCATTAAATCTGGCCAAAGGTAAAGCAAATACCTTTCCGACAGAAATCCGGCATCTTGCAACATGGCTGATGCTAGTCCCCGTACAACGTTACACTGACCTTGCGCCGGTGTGCTGACGTACGGTGTTCCCACAGATAAACACCTTGCCAGATACCCAGATCACAGCACCCGCCCGATACCGGCACAGTGAGCGAGTTACCTGTCAGCAGGCTGCGCACATGGGCCGGCATATCGTCCGGCCCCTCGTCGGTATGACGGAACAACGGGTCGCCATCCGGGACCAGCCGCTGCATAAAACGTTCAAGATCCGACCTGACTTCCGGGTCGGCATTTTCACACAGCATCAGCGAAGCACTGGTATGGTGCACAAAAATCAGGCAGATACCGGTGGAAATACCGGATCCGGCCAGACTGGCGTTGATTTCCTTCAGCATTGGCAGGCTGCCACGCCCCGGTGTATCAACCGTGAAACTCGTCTGAAAGATCATGTTTTCTCCCTCTGCCGGCCTAATTCGTGTATAATTTCCGCTCTTTTACTCGCGAGAAAATCCCGTGATCGAACGTCTTCGTAATATTGCCATCATCGCCCATGTCGACCATGGAAAAACCACCCTGGTCGACCAGCTCCTGGTCCAGTCCGGCACACTCGGTGACCGCGCCGCCGCGCCCGAGCGGGTGATGGATTCCAACGACCTCGAACGCGAGCGCGGAATCACCATTCTATCGAAAAACACGGCGATCGAATGGAACGGCTACCACATCAATATCGTCGACACTCCCGGTCACGCCGACTTTGGCGGCGAAGTGGAACGCGTACTGTCGATGGTCGATTCAGTATTGTTGCTGGTCGATGCGGTGGAAGGCCCGATGCCACAAACCCGCTTCGTCACCCAGAAAGCCCTGGCACAGGGACTCAAGCCCATCGTGGTCATCAACAAGATCGATCGACCTGGTGCACGCCCGGACTGGGTACTGGACCAGACCTTTGACCTGTTCGACCGCCTTGGTGCGACCGATGAACAACTGGATTTTGCCGTGGTATATGCCTCCGGCCTGCAGGGCTTTGCCGGCCTCGATACCGAGGTACGTGACGGCGACATGACACCGCTGTTTGAAGTCATCGCCAGCACCGTACCCGCGCCGGACGTCGATACCGAAGGCCCGCTCCAGATGCAGGTCAGCTCGCTCGACTACAACAGTTATGTCGGTGTGATCGGCATCGGCCGTATTACGCGTGGCCGTGTCAGCACCAATACACCCGTCACGGTTATCGACCGCGAAGGGAATCAGCGCAATGCGCGTATCCTGCAGATAAACGGTTTCCTTGGCCTGGAACGGGTCGAAGTACCGGAAGCGCGCGCCGGCGATATCATCGCCTTTACCGGTATCGATAAACTCGGTATCTCCGATACCCTGTGCGACCCGACCTGCGTGGAAGCGCTGCCGCCGCTGAGCGTCGATGAGCCGACCATCAGTATGACCTTCCAGGTCAACAACTCACCGTTCTGCGGCCGTGAAGGTAAATTTGTCACCTCACGCCAGATTCGTGAACGCCTCGAACGCGAACTGGTGCACAACGTTGCCCTGCGCGTCGAGGATACCGAAGACCCGGACAAATTCCGCGTTTCCGGTCGTGGTGAGTTGCACCTCTCCATCCTGATCGAGACCATGCGCCGCGAAGGTTACGAACTGGGCGTATCCCGCCCGGAAGTCATCTACCGGGAAGTCGATGGCGTACTGGAAGAACCCTATGAACAGCTGACCGTGGATGTGGAAGAACAGCACCAGGGTACTGTGATGGAAAAACTCGGTGAACGTGGTGCAGACCTGCGCGACATGGCACCGGACGGACACGGGCGGGTACGCCTGGAGCTCCAG
>JALVCM010000010.1 GCA_027010005.1 Thiohalobacter sp. | reverse complement strand
TATTCCCCACTGCTGCCTCCCGTAGGAGTCTGGGCCGTGTCTCAGTCCCAGTGTGGCTGATCATCCTCTCAGACCAGCTACGGATCGTCGCCTTGGTAGGCCGTTACCCCACCAACAAGCTAATCCGACTTAGGCTCATCCAATAGCGCAAGGTCCGAAGATCCCCTGCTTTCCCCCGAAGGGCTCATGCGGTATTAGCCTGGTTTTCACCAGGTTGTCCCCCACTACATGGGTAGATTCCTAAGCATTACTCACCCGTCCGCCACTCGACGCCTGAAGAGCAAGCTCTCCATCGTTTCCGTTCGACTTGCATGTGTTAGGCATGCCGCCAGCGTTCAATCTGAGCCAGGATCAAACTCTTCAGTTCAATCACTTTAGTCGCTTGAGGCGACAAATCTTGGCTCGATGTTACACAAAACTCGGAATTGCTTGAGTTTGCTTCCATCGAATATCGATTGAGCCAGTCAATCTATTCGACGTAAGCACCCACACAAATTACCTAATCTGACTTGTTAATGAACCCGCTGGCGCTCGTCCAGCGTAGACCGACAATTATGAATCACAAACGTCGATCTCGTCAATACTTTTCTCACTTCAGGCCAACTCAGCAAGCTGTGCCGCCCCGAAGCGAAGCGCGCATTATACAGGCCGTTTGTCGACCGTCAACAACTAACGGGAAATATTTTCAGATGTGCTACAGGCAGGAAATAATTCAAGTAAAATCAAGCAATAGCATCTTCCGGCGACGGAACGTTAAGGACCAGCCAATAGATACCCAGCTGCCGAACGGCTTCGATGAACTGCTCAAAGTCCACCGGCTTGCGTATATAGCTGTTCACCCCCAGGTCGTACCCGGCCAGAATATCGCGCTCCTCATTGGAGGACGTCAGAATCACCACGGCAAGGCGCCGCGTTTTACTGTTTTCACGAATCCGCTTCAGCACTTCCAGCCCGTCAACACGTGGCAGCTTCAGGTCCAGCAGAATCAGTTCCGGCAAATGTTCCGGCGTACACTTTTCCAGGTATTCAAGCGCTTCCACGCCGTCATGGGCGACAATGACTTCATTCAATATATTGTTGCGCTTCAGCGCCCGCAGCGTCAGCGCCTCGTCATCCGGGTTGTCTTCAACCAGAAGTATCGTTCTGTCACCCATGACCCCGCCTTTCCTGTCCCCACGGGGCATTCCGGACCCGGGAGCTTATAATACCAGTCAGTATAGACGAGACACGGCGGGCGACAGGAGTGGCCTTTTGGCCAGTATTCAGGCGGAAACGATACTCACCCGCGCAAAACGCCGCTTTCCGACCTGGCAGATAACCTTCAGGCCCGGCTCCAGTTTCAGCCGGGTATCCGAAATCTTTTCGCCATCCAGCTTGACGGCACCCTGGCGGATCATGCGCAGGCTTTCCGATGTGCTCGAGGTCAGACCGGCATCTTTCAGCACATTGGCGATCGGGATACCCTCTGCACCGGCCGCAAGTTCGACCTCTGGCATGTCATCCGGCATGGCGCCTTTCTGGAAGCGTGCCACGAAATTCTGCTGCGCCTGCTCGGCTGCCGCGGGCGAGTGAAAGCGTGCCACAATCTCGACCCCCAGCTCGAACTTGATATCACGCGGATTACGCCCCTCTTCCATCTGCTTGCGTAACTGGCTGATTTCCGACAGTGGCCGAAAACTCAGCAACTCGAAGTAACGCCACATCAGTTCGTCTGAAATCGACATCAGCTTGCCGAACATGTCGTCCGGCGCATCGGCGATACCGATGTAGTTACCCAGCGATTTGGACATTTTTTGTACACCGTCCAGCCCTTCGAGAATCGGCATGGTCAGAACGGTCTGCGGTTTCTGGCCATAGGCTTCCTGAAGTTGCCGACCAACCAGCAGGTTGAATTTCTGGTCGGTGCCACCCAGCTCGACATCCGCCTTCAACGCCACCGAGTCATACCCCTGCACCAGCGGGTAGAGAAATTCATGTATGGCGATAGGCTGGCCAGCACCATAACGCTTGTTGAAGTCATCACGTTCCAGCATCCGTGCCACCGTATGCCTGGCCGCCAGCTGGATCAGGTCAGCCGCTGACATCTCGTTCATCCAGCTGGAGTTAAACATGACCAGGGTCTTTTCCGGGTCGAGGATCTTGAAAATCTGCTGCTCGTAGGTTCTGGCGTTTTCAATGACCTCATCGCGGGTCAACGGCTTACGGGTCACATTTTTACCGGTCGGGTCACCGATCATGCCGGTAAAGTCGCCGATCAGGAAAATCGCCTCGTGCCCCAGGTCCTGGAACTGCCTCAGCTTGTTCAGCAATACCGTATGCCCGAGATGCAGGTCGGGCGCCGTCGGGTCGAAACCGGCCTTGACACGCAGTGGCTTGCCGGTTTTCAGCCGCTCGACCAGCTCCGATTCGACCAGAATTTCCTCTGCACCCCGCCTGATTTGCTCAAGCGCTTCTTGCTGCGACATCCAACCTCTCCCGGGTCACTGAAAAATAAGGCGAAAGGGTATCACACCTCTGCCGATAACCGTGTCAGGGTGGCATGCTTTCTGCCTTGAAATACCCGAATACTGATTCACCGGTTGACCCCGGTGACCCATGTCAGTTAGCGTTACACACTTAATTAAAAGGGATTTCAGTGCGGTACAACAACTCATCACTGCGGGACTACAGCACCGGATGGAGCGATAGCCGGTCGTCAAAACGTTCCCCGAAAGGCCTTCGGTGGGCCCTGCTTGGCTCGGCATCCGGGCTGGCCATCGGACTGTTTTTACTGACCTCGTTTGATGCAAATGCACTGCGTATCAAGGAGTTACCACTGGATGTTCCGGTTCCGGAGTCGGTATCAGAACGTGCCGAAGCATACCTGGAAACAGCTGTTGCCGACACCCGACAAACCCAGCCCCTAACCTCACAAACCGAGCCACCAATACCTGTAAAAGGTGAATGGCACGACGTCACCGTCTCTGACGGCGACAGTCTGGCGCGCATTTTTTCCAGGCAGAATATCCCGGCCAGCCAGTTACATCACCTGATTGCCAGCGGGAAAGTTGCCAAAAAACTGACTCGCATCTACCCCGGACAAACGCTGCACCTGCGGACCACCCCGGAAGACGGTCTGCTGGAACTGAAATACGAGATCGATGCCCTGAACCAGATCCAGGTCTCACGCAGCGGCGATGATTTCGATGCAAAAATGGTCACGCGGGCACCGGAACGCCGCAAGGTCCAGGCGACCGGCGAAATCAGCAGTTCACTGTTTCTCGCGGCCCAGAAAGCACACCTGCCGGAAAACATTACCATGGAGCTGGCCAATATCTTTGGCTGGGATATCGACTTTGCACTGGACATCCGCAAGGGTGACCGCTTTACCGTGATCTATGAAGACCTCTACCTGGATGGTGAACGCATCGGCACGGGTAATATCCTTGCTGCCGAGTTCATTAACCGGGACAAGACACACCAGGCCGTCCGCTATACGGATGCACGTAACCGTACCGACTACTATTCACCTGATGGCCGCAGTATGCGCAAGACGTTCCTGCGCACCCCGGTCGCCTTCTCACGCATCAGTTCGCGTTTCAGCCTTGGGCGCAAACACCCCATCCTGAATACCATCCGCAGCCACAAGGGTGTGGACTATGCCGCGCCGCGTGGCACACCGGTCAAGGCGACAGGTGCCGGAAAAATTGTATTGCGCGGCAAGAAGGGCGGTTACGGAAAAACGGTTGTTGTCCAGCACGGCAGCCGCTACAGCACACTGTACGCACACCTCAACAACTACGCCCGCGGGCTGCACACCGGCAGCCGCGTCCAGCAGGGACAGGTCATCGGTTATGTCGGCAGCACCGGGCTGGCGACAGGCCCACACCTGCACTATGAATTCCGCGTCAACGGCGTGCACCGTAACCCGCTTACCGTGAAGCTGCCGGATGCCGCCCCCCTGCAGCGTACCTACATGGCAGACTTCAAACTGAAAACCGGCAACCTGCTGGCGCGCCTGGAGCTCGCCAGGTCGCAGGCCATCGCTCTGAAAGAGTGAACAACCGCCCGCCGCACCGTATGCATCCGGTCCATGGCTGAGTACTACCTTGGGTTGATGTCGGGTACCAGCATGGACGGCATCGATGCGGTGCTGGTCGACCTGCAAGACTCCCGCCCCGAACTTGTCTGTGCACGGACGTTTGCCTGGCCGGAAGCCATCCAGCAACAACTCTCACAGGTCATCGATCAGCCGGAAACGGTCTCACTCCAGACCCTGGGACAACTCGACGCACGGGTCGGTGAAACCTTCGCCATGACTGCCAACGCGCTTGCCCGGGAAGCCGGTATTCCCGCACAGGACATCCGCGCCATTGGCAGCCACGGACAAACCCTGTTCCATGCGCCGGACAGCCAGCCGGCCTTCAGTCACCAGTGCGGCGACCCGAACCGTATTGCCGAGCTGACCGGTATCACCACGGTTGCAGATTTCCGCCGCCGCGATATTGCCGCGGGGGGACAGGGTGCCCCGCTGGTTCCGGCATTTCACCAGGCCATGTTTTCCAGCCCGGAGCAGAACCGCGCCATACTCAACATTGGTGGCATGGCCAACCTGACGGTGCTGCCCGCCACGGCAAACCCGGTTCTCGGTTTCGATACCGGCCCGGGAAATGTCCTGATGGACAGCTGGTACCACAGGCATCATACCGGCCCTTATGACAAGGGCGGCGCCTGGGCAGCACAGGGCAAGTGTATCCCCGCCTTGCAGGAAAGGCTGCTCGAACACCCTTTTCTGCAACAGCCTCCTCCAAAAAGTACCGGGCGTGAAATGTTTTGCGGCAACTGGTTCGATGAACAACTCGACGCGCTGCCACTGCCGGCCTCGCCAAAAGCGGAAGACATACAACGCACGTTACTGGAATTCACGGCCAGGACCATTGCAGATGCCGTCAGGGCATACGCCGCTGAAACGCGTCAGTTACTGGTATGCGGGGGCGGTGCACACAATACATTACTCATGCAACGGATTGCCGGCTTGCTGGAAGCTATCGAAACGGCCTCGACCGAAGCCTTCGGCCTGCACCCGGACTGGGTGGAAGCCGTTGCCTTTGCCTGGCTGGCGAAGGCGACACTCGCCGGGCAACCGGGTAACCTGCCGTCGGTCACCGGTGCCTCGCACCCGGTCATACTGGGTGCTATCTACCCGGCTTAACGCTCGGTGATCGGCACATAACTGCGCCGTGACTCGCCGGAATACACCTGGGTGGGACGGAAGATGCGGTTATCACCGAGCTGTTCACGCCAGTGTGCCAGCCAGCCGGCAGAACGCGCCACGGCAAAGATCGAGGTGAACTGGTCCGGCGGAATACCCATTTCCTGGTAGAGAATCCCCGAATAGAAATCGACATTGGCGTATACGCCCTTGGGTGCCAGCTTCTCTTCGCAGGCCGCTTCCAGCGCCAGCGCTGTTTCGAACAACGGCCCCATATTGCCGCCACGCTGCTCCATTAACTCACGCATCATTTTCTGCAGGATAGTAGCGCGCGGGTCTTTCACCTTGTATTCGCGGTGGCCCATGCCCCAGATCTTGGCTTTTTTGGCCAGCTGTTTGTCGAGCCAGGGACGAACATTTTCCGGCCGGCCGATTTCCTCCAGCATTTCCACCACACGCTGGTTGGCGCCACCGTGTAACGGACCGGCCAGGGTGCCAACTGCCGCCGCCACGACCAGGAACGGACTGGCCAGGGTGGAACCGGCCACCAGCGCCGCAAAGGTCGAGGCATTGATGGTGTGTTCCGCGTGCAGGATCAGGCAGGCGTCCATGATGCGCGCCAGCAGGGGGTCGGGATCTTCGCCATTGAACATATACAGCAGATTCTCGGCGTAATTCAGGTCCTTGCGCGGGGGGATCGGGTCATAGCCGTTTCGCACGTGTTCCCAGTTCGCCACGATGGTCGCCATGCGGGCAATGATCTTGACCGACATGTTGTGGACGTAATTCAGGTCCCCGCACTGCGTGCCACCGGTGAGACAT
>JALVCM010000009.1 GCA_027010005.1 Thiohalobacter sp. | reverse complement strand
TAACCTATTAATGATACAACCTAATAACCTAGTTTTAATACAGCACAAAAACCGATGAAAAGCGTGTAGAACATGGTAGCGCCCTCAGAAAAATTAGCTCGCTCCCTTGAAGCTTTAAAGGCACTTCAGGATCGTGGCGTGGTCGCTATCCGCTCAAGCGACCTGGAGCGTACCGACCGGGAACGTCTTGTTAAGAACGGTTTTCTCCAACCTGTCATGAAAGGGTGGTACATCCCTTCCAGCCCTGATGAGGTAGCCGGTGAGAGTACCGCCTGGTACGCCTCATTCTGGGATTTCTGCAGCTCGTATTTGCATGAGCGTTTCGGCACCGACTGGTGCCTGTCACCGGAGCAGTCCCTGCTATTGCATGCCGGGAACCGCACCGTGCCGCGCCAGCTATTGGTCCGCTGCCCAAAGGGCGATAACAAGATCATAGCGCTTCCACACAACACCTCACTTCTGACGGTCCGGTACAACATGCCGGATAAGCGGGACATAGAAATAAAAAATGGCCTCAATCTGTACGCCCTGGTGCCAGCCCTGATTGATTGTACGCCCAGATTATTTCAACAACATCCAACTGATATTCGTGCCGCACTGTCTATGATTTCTGATGCCTCTGAAATCCTTGCAAAGCTCCTTGAAGGCGGACACACCACCATTGCCGGGCGGCTGGCTGGCGCCTTTCGCAATATAGGCCGTGATCGTATTGCGGATGATATTGTGAAGACGATGCGCGCCGCCGATTATGATGTGCGGGAATCTGATCCGTTTGACACACAACTGCCTGTTATTCTATCCGGCAGAGAACGCTCGCCTTACGTTAACCGTATCCACCTGATGTGGCACGCGATGCGCGAGACCGTCATAGCGCGCTTCCCGGAAGCGCCGGGGATTCCTGAAGACATCAAGGCAACCCTGCAACAGGTTGACGATGTTTATGTCACTGATGCCTATCACTCCTTATCCATTGAGGGCTATCGCGTCAGCGCTGAATTGATTGAGCGCGTGCGCAGTCAGAACTGCAATCCGGATAATAATGAAGAGGACCGGGAACAGCGCAATGCGATGGCAGCACGCGGCTATTATCAGGCCTTCCAGGCCGTCAAAGAAAGCGTCACAAAGGTTCTCAGGCACGAGAACCCCGGCAGCGTTGTCGATCTTGATCATGGCACCTGGTACCGGGAACTGTTTGCGCCCGGCGTTACCGCAGGCATTTTGCAACCGGCTGACCTTGCAGGCTACCGTAATGATCAGGTGTATATCCGCCACTCCCTGCACATACCACCAAACCGGGAAGCGGTACGTGATCTCATGCCTGCGCTTTTTGATCTGATCAAGGATGAAGATAACCCGGCGGTCCGGGTTGTACTGGGACATTTCATGTTTGTGACTATCCACCCCTATATGGATGGCAACGGACGCATGGGCAGGTTTTTAATGAATGTCATGCTGGCCGCCGGCGGCTATCCGTGGACGGTCATTCCTGTAGAGGAACGCGACGCCTATATGGAAGCACTCGAAGCTGCCAGCACTACTGAGGATATTGCGCCTTTCACTGACTTTCTTGCTACGCTGGTCAGAGCCAACCTTGAAGGAAAACCAGGGCCAACCGTACCCTGACTGGCAGCATGAGACTGCAAACAAGATGTGCGCCGCAAAACTCCCGCACTGGTGTTGTTGAAGCAAAAGGCGGCTGCGGCAGACGTTGCAACCGCTTGATATAGAAGTGTAATTTGGCGCGCCCGGAAGGATTCGAACCTCCGACCGCCTGGTTCGTAGCCAGGTACTCTATCCAGCTGAGCTACGGGCGCGTGGAAGCGCGAGATTATCCATAAGCACGCGCTGAAATTCAAGGACAATCGCTCGTTTGCCCATAAAAAAAGACCCCGTCTGGGGTCTTTTTTGTTTGGCGGAGAGGGAGGGATTCGAACCCTCGATGGGCTTTTAACCCATACTCCCTTAGCAGGGGAGCGCCTTCAGCCGCTCGGCCACCTCTCCATTTGAGGCGGCTAGGATACCGGCGTCGATCGACGAGGTAAAGTTAAAACTCGTTGTTATCGATGGCCTCCTTCGGGGCAGCATCAGCATCCTGTTCACGCTTGATGCGCTCGTAAATCTCTTCACGGTGCACAGCGACTTCTTTCGGCGCATTGACGCCGATACGGACCTGGTTACCCTTCACGCCCAGCACAGTGACCGTTACTTCATCACCGATCATGAGGGTTTCACCGACCCGTCTTGTGAGTATTAACATTCCTTTTGTCTCCTTGACCTGCTTTTTTTCACCAGCCCACACCAAACGACTGGCACATATTCATTTAAGGCAACCAACGTACAATCTAGTGTCGGCCACCCCCATTAAAACTAAAACACAACTTCAGATTTTTGTTTTTATTGGATTTTTATTATGCGCGAACGCTTATATGGAGACTCAGTTTACGGCTTCCCGCTCAAGCTCAAACGCCTCGTGCAGGGCGCGGACACCCAGTTCGAGGTACTTCTCGTCTACCACGACCGAAACCTTGATCTCGGAGGTTGAAATCATCCTTATATTAATCCCCTCTTTCGCCAGTGTCTCAAACATTGTTGATGCGATGCCGGCATGTGAGCGCATACCCACGCCAACCAGTGAGATCTTGACGATTTTATCGTCACCCGATACTTCACTGGCGCCCAGCTCCTTCGCGGTGGTCTGAAGAATCTCCATCGCACGCACGTAGTCATTGCGATGGATGGTGAAGGTGAAATCCGTGGTCTTGCCATCCGGCGCCATGTTCTGGACGATCATGTCGACCTCGATATTGGCATCAGCGATCGGCCCAACAATCAGGTGCGCGATACCCGGCTGATCCGGCACACCGAGTACGGTGAGCTTGGCTTCATCGCGGTTGAACGCGATACCGGAGATCAGTGCCTGTTCCATTCCTTCTTCCTCGTAGGTAATCAGCGTGCCGTTGCCCGGCTCAAAACTGGACAGCACACGCAGGGGCACATTGTACTTGCCCGCAAACTCGACAGCACGGATTTGCAGCACTTTTGAGCCAAGGCTGGCCATTTCCAGCATTTCCTCGAACGTAATACGATCCAGCCTGCGCGCGTCAGGTGCAACCCGTGGATCTGTGGTGTATACACCGTCGACGTCGGTAAATATCTGGCATTCATCAGCTTTTAGCGCTGCAGCCAGGGCCACGGCAGTAGTATCCGAGCCACCACGGCCCAGTGTGGTGATATTGCCGTCCTCGTCGACGCCCTGGAAACCCGCCACGACCACCACCCGGCCCGCTGACAGGTCGGTGCCGACGCGCTCGGCATCGATGTCCTGGATACGGGCCTTGTTGTGCGCATTATCAGTACGGATATGCACCTGGCCGCCGGTATAGGAACGCGCCGGGCAACCACGCTTTTCCAGCGCCATCGACAGCAGGGCAATGGTGACCTGCTCGCCGGTGGAGAGCAGCACATCCAGCTCGCGGGGCACAGGGCGATCCGTGATCTGGCCTGCCAGCTCCAACAGGCGATTGGTTTCCCCGCTCATGGCGGACACCACCACCACGAGCTGGTGCCCCTGGTCGCGGTAGGCAATGACCTTTTCCGCCACAGCCTCGATGCGCTCGGGGGTGCCGACGGAGGTGCCACCGTATTTTTGGACAATTAATGCCATTTCAGCCTGTCAACCAATAATCTGCACTAAAACCGCGCATTAAACTACAAATCGGGGTGCGATAAAACTGTTTAATTAACCCGTCATTGCGAGCAGCCCGTCATTGCGAGCGCAGCGCGGCAATCTCTTGAAGCGAGTGCCAGCCTGACGGAGATTGCCGCGCTACGCTCGCAATGACGGGGGGACGGAGTGGACGTTCCGGGTTGTCAGCCACCAAGCTGCTGGCTGACCCAGGGCACCACGGACGCCAGCGCCGCATCGAGATTTTCCGGCTGGTTACCGCCAGCCTGTGCCATGTCAGGACGTCCGCCACCGCGACCACCTACCTGCGTGGCCACCTGATTTACCAGGTCACCGGCCTTGATACGCTTGCTCTCGGCCTTGCTCACGCCGGCCACCAGCGAGATCTTGTCACCCTCGACCGTGGCAAGTACCACGGCGGCGGCACCCAGCTTGTTTTTCAGCTGGTCAACAGTATCACGCAGTGTTTTGGCATCTGCGCCGTCGAGCCGCGCGGCCAGTACCTTGATGCCATCGACCTCCTCGGCCTGCGCAGCCAGGTCGCCACCCTGGGCGCTGGCGAGTTTTGCCTTCAGCGCATCCCGTTCTTTTTCCAGCTTGCGGTTACGCTCGATCATCTGGCTGACACGCGTGGTGACGTCTTCACGGTTGCCCTTGACCAGTTCGGAGATCTTGCCGAGGTTCTTCTCGGTTTCACCGATATAACGCAATGCTTCTTCGCCGGTCACCGCCTCGATGCGGCGCACGCCGGAGGCAATACCGGTTTCGGACAGGATCTTGAACACGCCAATATCACCGGCACGGCGTGCATGCGTCCCGCCACACAGCTCGACAGAAAAATCGCCGATCGACAGCACCCGCACTTCATCACCGTACTTTTCACCAAACAGCGCCATGGCACCGGCTTCCATCGCCTGGTCGACGGGCATGATGCGGGTTTCGATTTCCGCGTTGGCGCGGATCTGTTCGTTGACCAGTTTCTCGATCTGTTCCAGTTCTTCCGGCGTGACCGGCTGGAAGTGCGAGAAATCAAAACGCAGCCGTTCCGGATCGACCAGCGAACCTTTCTGCTGTACGTGCTCACCCAGCACCTTGCGCAGTGCGGCGTGCATCAGGTGTGTCGCGGAATGGTTCAGGCGCGTGGCATCGCGACGCTGCTGATCGACCAGCGCATCGACCTTGTCACCGGCACGCAGCTCGCCCTGCGTGACCATGCCAAGGTGGGCAATCACGTCCTTGCCCTGCTTTTGGGTATCCATGACGCGGAACACGCCACCGTCGAAACGGATCACGCCCCGGTCGCCGACCTGGCCACCGGACTCGGCATAGAACGGCGTGTGATCGAGCACCACGATACCTTCTTCACCGCCCTTCAGGACATCGACCTTCTCACCATCGTGGAACAGGCCGATCACCTGCGCCTGATCGTTGAGCGTATCGTAGCCGGTAAATTCCGTACTGCCATCGATCTCGATCCCCCCCGTGTCAACCACGGAGAAGTTGCTGGCTGCGCGCGCGCGGTCGCGCTGCGCTTCCATTTCCGTTTCAAAGCCGGCCATATCCAGTGACAGGCCGCGCTCGCGTGCAATATCAGCCGTCAGATCGACCGGGAAGCCGTAGGTGTCGTAAAGTTTGAACACGGTACTGCCGGGAATGACCTTGCCATCCAGCCCGGCGATGGCCTCTTCCAGGATCTTCATGCCGTTGTCGAGAGTTTCTGCGAAGCGCGCTTCTTCCTGTGCCAGCACCTTTTCGACCTGCGACTGTGCCTTGACCAGTTCCGGGTAGGCATCACCCATCTCTTTTGCCAGTGGCGCGACCAGTTTGTGGAAAAACGGCTCACGCTGGCCGAGCTGGTGCCCGTGGCGGATGGCACGGCGGATAATGCGCCGCAAGACATAGCCGCGACCCTCGTTGGAGGGAATCACGCCGTCGACAACCAGGAATGAACAGGCACGGATGTGATCAGCGATCACACGCAGGGATTTACTTTCCAGGTCCTTGCAGCCAATCAGGTCGGCTGCGGCCTTTATCAGGTTCTGGAACAGGTCGATTTCGTAATTGCTGTGTACGCCTTGCAGGATGGCCGCCAGGCGTTCCAGGCCCATGCCGGTATCGACAGAAGGTTTCGGTAACGGGTTCAGGGTACCGCTGGCATCACGGTCGTACTGCATGAACACCAGGTTCCAGATTTCGATATAGCGGTCACCGTCTTCCTCGGGCGTACCGGGCGGGCCGCCGGGGATTTCCGGGCCGTGATCGTAGAAGATTTCCGTGCACGGGCCACACGGGCCGGTATCGCCCATCGACCAGAAGTTGTCCTTGGCACC
>JALVCM010000008.1 GCA_027010005.1 Thiohalobacter sp. | reverse complement strand
GGACGTCAGACAGGCATGTGTGGGTGATGTGGTGGCAATGCTTGAAAAAGTCGGTCGTCGGCATGCCCTGGTGACCGATCAGGCTCCCGATACCGGCAAGGTCGCGGTACGTGGTATTTTCTCGGCTTCACAGATCGAAAAACAGCTGGACCGGCTGATTGAAACAGTGGGCGTGGCACAGACGTTTGCCGAGGTCGAGTCGGTCCTGAACAGCTGAGTTACAGGGCCGGATGGGCGACCAGCAGTGCTTCGGGTACAGCGTTATTGATGGCGGCAGGTAATCTCCACGAAACACGTGCCTCGGGACGAACAATGACCCACAACACATTCAGTTTGAGATTCAGATCGGCAAACACAACAGCATGGGTAAAACGGTTGAGAACACGCTCAATCTTTTTTACCGTTTCGTCTATCAGGTGCTCAGGCTGGTTGCGGAGTTTCGGGATGATCATCATAAAATCGGATAATGGACGTCCATGCTCGTCTTCGCGAGGTGCTCTTTTATAGAGTGGTGCAGACGGCAGTATCTCGGCCGTACCAGGCATGCCTTGCTCGGGTCTTTTTTGTAGTGCAGTCATGGCCGGTCCTGTCAGGGTTGCATAACGATAACGCGTTGGGTGTCCACCTATTCCCGCTATCGGCGGTACTACGTCAATATTGAATGGCGGGTTGCCCGGGTTTGTCCTGACTGTTTTGACGGGTATTCCTTGATGTAACAGTCCAGACGCTACGGATTGTCCTGTCAGGCTGTGTTAAACTTGCGTAGTGTCAATACGTTATCGACTTATAGAGCTTCTTGCCGATGGCCGGTTTCACTCCGGTGAAGGGCTGGCCGGAGCGCTTGGCGTGAGTCGGGCCGCCGTCTGGAAACAATTGCGCCGGTTCGATGAGCTCGGCCTGGAAGTGCATGCGGTACGTGGGCGGGGATACCGGCTCGCGGTTCCCTTTGAACCACTTGATGTCACAGCGATACAGCAATATATCGCTACCTCACCAGGCCAACGCATCGAGTATCTCGAGGTGCTGCACGAGGTTGACTCAACCAGTGATGTGCTGAAACGATTACCTCCGCCAGTTGACCGGCAAGGTATCAAGGTCTGTCTTGCCGAGTGGCAGAGTGCGGGACGTGGCCGGCGGGGGCGCAGATGGGTTTCACCCTACGGTGCCAATCTGTACCTGTCACTGGCCTGCGTGATGGAAGAGGGTGTGTTGCAATCCGGCGGCTTGAGTCTAGCCATCGCGGTTGCCGTGCATCGCACCTTGCGTGAAGCGGGTATTGACGGGCTCGGTCTGAAGTGGCCGAACGATATTTACTTTAATGGCCGCAAGCTGGCAGGTATCCTGCTCGATCTTTCCGGCGAGAGCGGTGGTAACTACCAGGTTATCACGGGGCTTGGTATTAATTTACGAATGCCGGACAGTGTCGGCGCAGACATTGACCAGCCCTGGGCTGATCTCAGGCACAAACAACTGCAACAACAACGCAACAAGCTGGCGGGGAAACTCTTGGAAAGTCTTGTACAGGTTATCGATCTATTCTCTCGCGAGGGGCTCGAGGCATTTGCCGAAGAATGGCAGCGTTACGATATAACCGCGGATCTTCCGGTTGACCTTCATACCGGGCAGCAGGCCCGTGTCAGCGGTATTGCGCGGGGTATCGATCCCCACGGTGCACTGCTTATCGAACAGAGTGGCAGGATCCGGGCGTTTCATGCCGGTGAAGTCAGCGTGCGACTGGCAGGATGAATCTGCTGATTGATATTGGCAACACCCGTATCAAGTGGGCGTTGCAACATGATGATAAATGGATCTCCGGTACCCCGTTGGTGCGGGGTTCAAAGCCGTTCAAGGACATTGCGCGCCCGGCCTGGAAAGAACTCGATACGCCGGACAGGGTCATTGTGTCGAATGTTGCCGGTGCGGAGTTTGAGAAATCCGTCCGTACCTGGGTCAAGCGTCGCTGGAAGATACTGCCGGAATTCCTGCACAGCCAGGCCGAGCAGTGTGGCGTCACGAATGCCTACAGCAAACCGGAGCGGCTGGGTAATGACCGCTGGGCGACACTGATTGCGGCACATGCCCGGTGTCCGGGTGCGGCAGTCATTTTCGGTTGCGGCACCGCTATCACCGTGGATGCATTGTCCGCCGACGGTCGGCATCTTGGTGGCCTTATTGCGCCGGGTATTGAACTTATGATGTCATCGGTCTGCGCCAAAACGGCGGATGTGAATATCGAGGACAGGGAATCCGGGGACATTGTCCTGCTGGCCAGTAGTACCGAATCGGCTGTCCTCGGGGGCAGCCTGTACGCCGCGGTATCGCTGCTGGATCGTGTCAGTGCCGACCTGCGCGGTGAACTGGGCAAGGATGTCTCGCTGTTGCTGACCGGTGGTGATGCGGAGCGGCTGATGCCATTGCTCGAGTGCCGGCCTGTACACGAGCCGGAGCTGGTACTGAAGGGTCTGGCCATTTTTGCGAAGGAGACAGCCGCTTGAAATACCTGGTGTACCTGCTGCTGGGCCTGAACCTGGTTTTTTTTGCCTGGTTGCAGATGCAGCCGGCCCCGACATCACCTGAACCGCAGATCAGGCCGCTGCCTGCTGATGTTAAACCGCTGGTCCTGTTGTCGGAGCGAAAACTGGCCGGGGAGAGTAATCGCAAGCCGTCAGCAAGCAAGGAAATGGCGGAGGTGGAAACAACCACCGTACCAACTGTCACACAGTCCGCTGACGAAGAGCCTCTCGTCGTGGAGATCTCTCCTGTCTGCCGTACTCTGGGCCCACTGGAATCCGAAGAAGACGCAGCCGCCTTGCGCGACCAGCTGTCTGCACAGACTGTTCCGGTCACATTAAGGCAGAGTGAAACCCAGGCGCCATCCGGTTACCAGGTCTACCTGCAGGCAGCCTCGTCCCGCCAGGCCGCCAGGATTGTCAGCGGGCTGGAGGCGGCAGGCATGACAGATTATTTTGTTGGTAAACGTAACCGGATATCACTTGGTATATTTTCCAGCAAAAGTAAGGCGCAGGCCCGGCTCAGGCTGGTTCGTGAGCTGGGTTATGACGCCAGGCTCGATGTGCGTTACCGGACACGCAAGGTCTACTGGATCGATATAGAGGAAAAAGGTCGATTGCCGGAAGATACACGGAACTGGGAGCAGCAGGTTACGAAACGCTACCCCAGGATCAAGATAGAGCAGGTCAGTTGTGAATAATTTGCGCACTTCAAGCCGCTCTAATACAATAGCCGCCCCGTTCAGGGCAGATTTTCTTCGCCGGTGTAGCTCAGTTGGTAGAGCAACTGACTTGTAATCAGTTTGTCGGGGGTTCGACTCCTCTCACCGGCTCCATATAATCTGTAAGTTAGCGCTGTTTTGCGTTTCCGAAGAAACCCTTGAGTCACCACTGAGTCACCACATCAGAAACTTTTCATACATCTGCTGGGTAGTGACTCTGTTAGTGTAGCGAATTGCTACTGCACATCAAAGCAATCCCCGCTCAGCAAAACTCACAGTTTGTGAACCCGCTACCACGATGTGGTTCGGAGTGCGGATATCCACGAGTGCTAGGGCCTCTCTCAGTCGGGTCGTAATACGTTTGTCCGCCTGGCTCGGCTCAGGATCGCCGGATGGATGGTTGTGTGCCAGGATGATGGCAGCTGCGTTGGCACGTAGGGCGGCCTTCACCACCTCCCGTGGATGCACACTGGCTCCATCAATGGTGCCTCGGAACAGTTCCTCGTAGGCAATCAGCCGATGCCGGGTATCCAGGGACAGGCAGGCAAAGACTTCGTGTTCTAGCCCCGCGAACTGGATGACCAGGTAGTCAGCGACAACGTTGGGAGTGGAGAGCACATCAGTCCAGCTTACTTGAGCGGCAAGGATATGCTTCGCGGTGGCGATCACCGCGTCGGCTGATCTGGGGCCATCGGCCGTGTAGTTCCCGGTTTCTTCGTTCAGTACAAACGGTTCATTGCGGTCATTCATGGTCGTTGCTTCCTGTGTCAGTTAATAACACGGGGAAACCTATTGCCGAGCGCGAAGTGCGCGGCGCTTAGTGCTTGGAACTGCGGACTTTGGGCTTAGCGCTCGGTGCTTAGAAAAATAGGGTCCAGTCAGGCCCTGGGCGAAAATGAAAAGCGCTGTGTGTTTATTGAATCCGGATCGTGGGGTGCCAAATATAGAAACAGGGTTAGGGGATGGGGCAGGCTGGTTTTCAGAAAATTAGCTACACACAAGTTAGAAATAATATTTTTATTTTCGTGCCTGAGATTGGTGGTTTGGTAGACCTTGATAGCTGCCTTACGGCAAGTTTGCTTTCCTAATACCATCGACATATTCTGGTCGGAGTGGCTCTGAAGAAGCCCCAGCAGTTCCGTAGCTCTCTGCAACCTGTATTCGAGGTTGATCTTATTCATGTAAACATGGAGGATTTTACGCGATGAATAATATTAATATGAATAATAGGAAGTTCTTTTATACAGCGCTCATACTAATGCTTTTTTATTCGAATCAACTGTACGCGATGAGGCCGGCGTTTCAGGATGTGGCGCCAGCCTTGAATATGGAAGGTAATTTTGTTTCGCAAAAGTCAGGTGAGGGTGGTGTTGCCTGGATTGATTACGATAATGATGGCTGGCAGGATCTTTATGTGCCCAGCCATGAACCAACTGTCCCCAATAAGTTGTATCACAATATTGCCGATTCAGGGCCAGGTGGCGTGAACGGGCGCTCCTTTGTACTTGTGTCTGGTACCGGTACTGAGTTATCGACACAGGATAATGGCGCTCTGACGATCGATTTCGACAATGACGGCTGGGATGATCTTTTTGTGTACGGTGACGGGAGCGACGCTGTTTTACTCAGAAATAACGGTGACGGAACTTTTGTGGCCATAAACGAGCCAGGCCTGGCTGGAAACACCGGCGGCGTTGCCGCCACGGCCGGGGATGTCGATCGAGATGGTGACCTGGATATCTACATTGCGGGGGCAAATTCCAATACTTTTCTAAAAAGCTTGCTTGTTGAAAACGGGTCTTCCTGCTGGTCAGTGAGTGGTACGGACTGCTTCGAGCAACAGGACGTAGGTGTGGCTGACGCGGGCGTTACACTTGCAACCGGAATGACAGATTTTGACCTGGATGGCGACCTTGATATTTACGCTGTTAATGATCTGTTTCCCATTCAAAACCCAAGTACGATGTACAGGAATGAAACAATCGTCGGCAGTGGAACCATCAGCTTTGTGGCTGTGCCGCCAGCGGTCGGTCTTACCGCTAGCTTAAGTGGCATGGGCATTGCGGTAGGTGATCACGACAGGAATGGCGTATTCGATTACTATCTTACCAGTCTTGCAAATCCAGGGAATGGTTGGAATGCGTTTCTGGAGGGTACATTGTTTGGCGATGGTAGTGTTTCATACAGCAATATCGCACAAGCCTCGAATACGAGGGGTGCAGGACAAACCTTCTGGGGTACCGTGTTTGTTGACGCAGACAATGATGGTGATGAAGATTTGTATGTGGCGGCAGACTATGAACCAAACGTACTGTTCGTTAACGAAGGGCAGGGTGTGTTCACGGAAGAGGGAGTTTCCAGTGGCGCTGGATCAGTTCCAGGACTGGGTGTCGCTGTGGCCGATTTCGATCGCGATGGGCGGATGGACATTGCTGTTCATGGCGCGACTGACACCCTGAGTCTGCTTCACAATACGACCAGCAAGCGCGTTAATAACTGGGTCAAATTGAACCTTTCCGGTATCCAGAGCAATAAGCGCGGGGTGGGTGCTAAAGTTTATCTTACGTCTACCAACTCTGCCGGTACGATCACCCAGTTGAGGGAAATCAGCGCAGGAACCAGCCATTCGTCATCGCACGAATTTGCCGCACATTTCGGTTTTCCTCCGAGATCAACAATTGATCAAGTTCGGGTTGAATGGCCGATGGGCCAGGCACAAACCTATAGCGGGATATCCATGAATACCGAAGTACTGTTAAAAGAAAATGGTGCCATGGATCTGCCGGTGGTGAATGATTTCAGTCCCCATGGC
>JALVCM010000007.1 GCA_027010005.1 Thiohalobacter sp. | reverse complement strand
GCCATATCGGGTTGGCCGCCGTTTCGAAAGGGACTTCCGTGACCTGCCTGAACAGCAGGCTGTAAGGTGATGTGATATTGATCAGCAGCAAGGCAGCCCAGGCAGCGCTGATCAGTGCCGTAGCAACGCCTGCCCGTTGTTGCAGAAGCAGCGTGATAAACCAGGGTAGCAAGGCATAGATCAGCAGGCCCGAAGATACGGATAATTTGCTGTAGAGAGAGAATTCCGTGGCAGAATGAACCAGGCTGGTAGTGGTGCCGGCAAGCGCGAATCCGGCCAGTAACAGGAACATTACGGCATGAATGACATGCGGATACCCGCCGGGGTTGCGGGCTCCGTGATACAGGTGGTGAACACCTCCGTAGAGGGCAGCGCCTGTTGTGATGAAAAGTATCGCTTCAGCCATAATAACCAACCCGTCCTGCAGGGCTGTACAGGGTAAAGCATAGCGTATATGAGGCTAACAGGCGAATTCTGTCGGGAATCAGCTCTCCTGGCTGGTGGGCAGCATGCCTTCGCGTTCAAGGAATGCAATGATGCTGTCGAGTCCCTCACCGGTCTTTAGCTGGGTAAAGACAAACGGCCTGTCGCCACGCATGCGCGCACTGTCGGCCTTCATGACCTCAAGCGATGCACCGACCATCTCTGCAAGATCGATCTTGTTGATAACCAGCAGATCGGATCGGGTGATACCCGGGCCACCCTTGCGCGGGATTTTCTCTCCCGACGCTACGTCGATCACATAAATCGTCAGGTCAGCCAGTTCCGGGCTGAAGGTGGCGCTGAGGTTGTCACCACCACTTTCAATAAAGATAATGTCCAGGTTAGTGAACTTGCGTGACAGGTCTTCAACCGCTGCCAGATTCATGGAGGCATCTTCACGGATGGCCGTGTGCGGGCAGCCACCGGTTTCCACACCGACAATCCGCTCTGCGTCGAGCGCCTGGGCTTCGGTGAGAATCCGCTGGTCCTCGCGGGTATAGATATCATTGGTTACCACGGCAATGTTGTAGTTATCGCGCATGGCCTTGCACAGTTGTTCCAGCAGGGCGGTCTTGCCGGAACCGACCGGTCCACCGACACCGACGCGGAGTGGTGTTGTACGACTCATATTGTCTCCTGGTTATGATCTGAATAAACGGCTGTATTGTGTTTCGTGCAGGCTGCTGGCAATGGCCAGCGCGGGTGTACTGGCACCGATCACGTTGTCCTCCAGGGTGAGCGCATGCTCAACGATGACGTCAATTTCCGCACTCAGTTCATACAGCAGGCGCTGACCTTCGGTCTGGCCCAGTGGTACCAGTTTGATGGCGGCAGCCACGGCATTTTCCAGCCAGCTCCAGCCAAAGCCCTGCAGTAAATCGGTCAGGTTGATGTGCCAGTAATTTGCGGCCAGTGCATAGCCGGCCAGTTGGCATTGCAACAGGGCATCCCGCCAGTCTTCCAGTTCATGCCACTGCGAGCTGTCGGGAAGGTTCCCGAGCACAGTATAGAGTGCTCGTGCACGCTGCATTTCCTCATCGCGCAGTTCGGAGGTTTCACGACTGGCGTACAACCGGTGGCTCCAGTACTGGAAGGATGCAGGGTTATTGTCATCGACGGCCTGATACAGCCGGGCCAGTACCGGCAGTTCGAGATACTGCAGGCTGTCGTTCAGGACCGACCGCAGCCACTGCCGGGTATCCTGTTCGTTAACGACCCAGCCACACTCGACAGCCCACTCCAGTCCCTGCGAATAGGTGAAGGCACCGGTCGGCAGGGTAGGGCTGATGAGTTGCAGCAGGCGCAGGCCCGGCAGCTTGTGATCAGGCATGAGTGCGTTCGTTTGCCGGAGCGCGGAGCATAAAAAGGTAGCGGGAAATGAATGCAGACAGCCCGAGTGTAACGGAAGACATCAGCAGGAATCCGCTGACAAAGGCCGCTGTGCCACCCTGTACTTCCACTCCGTGTGCCCAGCCGTGCGCCACCATAAACAGGCTCATGACAGCAATCGCCTGCTGCAGCCTGCCGGGTTGACGTGCCCACTGGCATGCAAGCAGGACAGGCAGAGACAGCAGGACAAGCATTTCAGTCCCTGCCTGTGCGCCCAGCAGGATTCCTCCCGCGGCACCTGCTCCCAGCGCACCGACCAGGGCGACCAGTGCAAGGGATTTACCCGTCGCCAGCCGCCCGATCAGGCAACCGGACAATATCAGCGCAGCAAGATGATCGAGACCCGTGAGGGGATGGGCGAGGCCGGCGAGCAGGCCACTGGACAGGCTGTTGTCGTGTGCCTGCGCCAGTGGTGACACCAGGCAGGCGGCAAGGATGAGGATCGGTTTGCAGGCAAGTTTCATGGAAAACTCCTTGTTACTGGCTGTGTTCATGGGGATGTGTGTGTTCGTGTCCGTGATGATGTCCGTGCGCGGCTTGCTGGTAGGCACCCGCTTCCGGTTCAAAGGGGGCCTGTTCAACGACTGGCTCCAGTCCCATCTGCCGCAGCATGTCATCGAGGACATGGTCGTGCAGGTAGCGCAGCCAGCCCTGTTCGACCTGCAAGGGGACATGACGATTGCCCAGGTGGTAGGCGGCCCGGGCAAGGCCGGCGAGGTCATCGCAACGTACCGTTGTGACCGTTTCATCGGCAGCGATAATTTCGATGACCAGTCCGTCACCATTACTCAACCGGTCGCCACCGCGCAGCAGGGTGCCGCGTGGCAGGAACAGGCCGGCGTCACGGCCATCGTCCAGTGTGACGCGCAGCCGGCTGCGTACCCGTTGATCGACAGGCAGGGTCAGGTAAGCCTCGGGCTCGCTGTCTGTCTTTATAATTTGCGTAAGTTCTATCATGGCATTACTTCGTTTCACTCTGTCATGCCGGACGCGTTCCGGCATCCATGCTGTTAATCACACCGCTGGATTCCGGGTCAAGCCCGGAATGACGGTGGAGTGTTATCACTTATGTTGTTCAAAACAGGAAATACCGTTGCGCCATGGGCAACACGTCGGCCGGTTCGCAGGTCAGCAGTTCACCATCGGCACGGACTTCATAGGTTTGCGCATCAACCTCGATATCAGGTGTGTAACTGTTATGAACAAGATCCTGTTTCTTTACGTTGCGACAGTTTTTTACGGCGCTGACTGTTTTCTGTAAACCCAGTTGTTCGGCCACGCCGGCCGTCAGGGACGCTGCCGAAACAAAGGTCAGGCTGGTTGCCGTCAGGGCCTTGCCAAAACTGCCGAACATGGGCCGGTAGTGTACCGGTTGAGGTGTCGGGATCGAGGCATTGGGGTCGCCCATCGGCGCATGGGCGATCATGCCACCCTTGACGATCAGCGCCGGCTTGACGCCGAACAGGGCCGGTGACCACAACACCAGGTCCGCCAGCTTGCCAGCTTCGACAGAACCGACCTCGTGTGCAATGCCGTGGGAGATGGCCGGGTTGATAGTGTACTTGGCCACATAGCGTTTGACCCGGTTGTTGTCGTTATCAGCTGTATCACCCGCCAGTATGCCGCGTTGCACTTTCATTTTATGCGCCGTCTGCCAGGTGCGGGTAATGACTTCACCCACGCGGCCCATGGCCTGCGAGTCGGAAGAAATCATCGAAAAGGCGCCGAGGTCGTGCAGGATGTCTTCGGCCGCGATGGTCTCGCGACGGATGCGCGATTCGGCAAAGGCCACGTCTTCAGGAATACCCGCATCCAGGTGATGGCAGACCATCAGCATGTCCAGGTGCTCGTCGATGGTGTTGACCGTATAGGGCCGGGTCGGGTTGGTCGAGGACGGCAACACATTATCGAGGCCGCAGGCGCGGATGATGTCCGGTGCATGTCCACCACCGGCACCCTCGGTGTGGTAGGTGTGAATGGTGCGGCCCTCGAAGGCCGCGATGGTGTCTTCGACAAAACCCGATTCGTTCAGGGTGTCGGTATGGATCGCGACCTGTACATCGTGTTCTTCCGCCACATTCAGGCAATTACGGATGGCCGCAGGCGTGGTGCCCCAGTCCTCGTGCAGTTTGAGTCCCATGGCACCGGCCTCGACCTGTTCACGCAGGGCATCGGGGAGGCTGGCATTGCCCTTGCCCATAAAGCCGAGGTTCATGGGGAAGGCATCGGCGGCCTGCAACATGCGGTGGATGTTCCACGGTCCCGGTGTGCAGGTGGTCGCGTTAGTACCGGTGGACGGGCCGGTGCCGCCGCCCAGCATGGTGGTAATGCCCGATGACAGCGCTTCCTCGATCTGTTGCGGACAGATGAAATGAATGTGTGCATCGATACCGCCTGCAGTGATGATTTTACCTTCACCACCGATGATGTCAGTACCGGGGCCGATGACGATATCGACACCCTGTTGAACATCCGGGTTGCCGGCCTTGCCGATGGCAGCGATGCGACCATTCCTGATACCAATGTCGGCTTTTACGATACCCCAGTGATCAATGATCAGTGCGTTGGTAATGACAAGATCGGCAACATCCGCCGACACGGCCTGAGACTGCCCCATGCCATCGCGAATCACTTTGCCGCCACCGAACTTGACTTCGTCACCGTAGCGGGTGAAATCCTTCTCGACCTCGATCCACAGTTCCGTATCGGCCAGTCGTACCCTGTCGCCGGTGGTTGGCCCGAACATTTCGGCATAGGCCTGTCGGTTCATGGCTGCCATTATTGGTCCTCCAGTTTGCCCATGACGCGGCCCTGGAAGCCGTACACGGTGCGATTGCCTGCATAGGCGACCAGTTCGACGGTGCGCCGTTGCCCCGGTTCAAAACGCACGGCGGTTCCGGCCGGTATGTTGAGGCGATAACCGCGGGTCCTGTCCCGCTCGAATTCCAGGGCGTTGTTGGTTTCGTAAAAGTGATAATGGGAGCCGATCTGGATAGGGCGGTCCCCCGTGTTGGCCACCTCGAGGGTCAGTGTCGGCAGACCTTCGTTGAGTTCAATGTCACCTTCGCCGACCTTGATCTCCCCGGCTTTCGACGCCTCTGTCGCAATGATGGGCTGGTGCACGGTCACCAGCTTGGTGCCGTCGGGGAAGGTGGCTTCCACCTGGACTTCGTGGATCATCCCGGCGACGCCATCCATGACCTGGTCTGATGTCAGCAGCTTGCGGCTGTCGTGCATCAGTTCGGCCACGGTGCGCCCGTCACGCGCACCTTCGAGAATGGCGGCGCTGATATAGGCCACGGCTTCCGGGTGGTTAAGTTTCACGCCACGCGCCAGGCGGCGTTCGGCCAGCAATGCGGCGGTAAACAACAGCAGCTTGTCTTTTTCACGCGGTGTCAGTTCCATAAGCGGTCTCTTTTTCGCAGGCTGTTCGGTGAGGTTCCGATTAATCTATCATCCCGGTTCAGGTTAACCCGTCATCCCGGTTCAGGTTAACTCGTCATCCCGGTTCAGGTTAACTCGTCATCCCGGCGCAGGCCGGGATCCATGCAATTGGAACCCCTGGATCCCGGCCTGCGCCGGGATGACGATGACGTTATTAATCAGAATTTCCTCATGTATTTTCAGGTGGCCCAGATGCGCGGCACAACCGCGGGCCGTTCAAGCAGTCGGGGTCGCAGTGTTTGCCAGACTGTCATCAGGGCCTGTTTCAGTGTTTCACTGTCGTCACCCAGTGCGCGCACGACCAGCAACTGGCCGATGAGCGTCGCGGCAATCCATGGCGAGGCCGGTTGCTGTGCCAGTGTCTCTCTCACGGCTTCAAGGTGCGCTGCCGTGCACGGAAAAGCCAGCAGCACACCCTGTACCGGCTGGCCACGCAGGCCGGCGGCAGCACTCAGTTGTGGTTCACCGAGTACGCGCTGGTTTTCCACCAGCAGCAGTTCCCCGTTGTGATAAAACGTCAGGCGTGATTCCAGCGTGCCATGTTCAAAACGTTCACCGCTGGCAGGGCGGCCCAGGCAGGTAAAGTCCCAGCCGATAAACACCGCATCGTCTTCCAGTTCGATACAGGTGGCTGCTTGCAGCCGGGCGCCGGCAAACAGGATATTTTCCTGCGGTAACCACTCGAGGCTGGAGCCGCGGGTTACATGCAGGTGCTGTTCAAGGTGTGCCTCACGACCGGCGCTCAGATAAAACTTTCCGGAGCCGGGTGTCGTACACAGCGCCTGCGCACTGTTCGCCACAT
>JALVCM010000006.1 GCA_027010005.1 Thiohalobacter sp. | reverse complement strand
AACCGGCGCGGCCGCGTGTTGCGCGTCCACTGTTTGATGGAAGATGTGACCGACCTGCGCAATGACCGTGAGCGCCTCGAACAGTTGTCCACCCAGGACGAGGTCACCGGGCTTGCCAACAGGACCCTGTGGTATGACCGGCTGGCATCCGCGCTGGCCGTGGCGCGGCGTAATCCCGGTGCATCACTTGCTGTGATGGTGCTGGATATCAACCAGTTCAAGATGTACAACGATACCCTCGGCCACGAGGCCGGTGACGAACTGTTGCGCAAGATTGCAGAGCGCGTGCAGAAGGTATTACGTGACACCGATACCCTGGCGCGGCTGGGTGGCGATGAATTCGGTATCGTTCTGCCCATGGTGCAGGATGCAGAGAAAGCGGCAGAACGTGTGGCTCGTGAAGTGATGAGCGCATTGAGTGCACCGTTCTCCTTCAAGGGCCGCGAACTGTGCCTGAGCAGCTCCATCGGTATTGCCGTATACCCGCAGCACGGTGAGGACCCGCATTCACTGGCCAGCCACGCGGACAGCGCTATGTACCGGGCCAAGTGGAACTCTGCACCCTTCCTGTTTTTCGAGACCGAAGAAGACGCCTCGGCGACCGAACACCTGCAGTTTTCCGGGCAATTACACGGCGCACTGGAACGCGAGGAGTTTGAACTGCACTACCAGCCCAAAATCGACCTGGCAAGCGGTCGTATCTGTGGTGCAGAAGCCCTGTTGCGCTGGAAGCATCCCCAGCAGGGGCTGGTGTTGCCCAAGCGGTTTATTACGGTTGCCGAACAGCTCGGCATGATATCGCCGATCACGGACTGGGTGCTGGATACGGCGCTGGCACACAGTAAACACTGGCGTGCATCAGGTGAACCGGTTTCAATCTCCATTAATGTGTCGGCACGCTCCTTCCACTCCCCGGGACTGATCGCCGGGATTCGACAGGCACTTGTCAAGGCCGGTGTCGATGGCTCACAACTGGAAGTGGAGATTACAGAAGACACCCTGATGTCAGACCTTGATCACGGCGCCGGTATCCTGGAAGAACTCAGCAAGCTCGGTGTCTCGATTGCTATCGATGATTTCGGGACAGGCTATTCATCCTTGTCCTACCTCAAGCGCCTGCCCATCAACACACTGAAAATCGACCAGTCATTCCTGCAGGACATGGCCAATGACCCACGTGATGTCGCCATTGTGCGTTCCATCATCGAACTGGGGCATAACCTGAATTGCAAGGTTGTGGCAGAAGGTGTCGAGGCACAGGGTGTGCGCGAACAACTCAAGCAACTGGGTTGCGACCTGGTGCAGGGCTTCCATATCAGTAAACCCCTTCCGGACGCCGGCTTCCGCGAGTGGCTGTCCCACTCACCTCACTAAAACCCAAATATCCAGCGAAGCGTGGCAATCTCATGCCAGGGAATCAGTCTGTTAGAGATTGCCGCGTCACTTCGTTCCTCGCAATGACAAATTAATAAGCGTTTCCCGAGGCTATCCAGCCAAGCTTCTGTCGGCCGATCGGCCTCAATTCAGTCAAAAGTCTGTCACCCCAAATTTAAGCGTACGTAACGTGCTGTAATTAATGAATATATTATCGCCCTGATTCGTGGCATACGTCTTGCTAATCCCTAGCTGAAAGTCATAAGGGGATGTACAAATGGCAAAGGAAGACGATCTGGACCTTGATATCGATGGCGGTGAAGAGCAGCCGAAATCGGGTTCAAAGAAAATGATAATCATCATAGCGCTGGTGGTTGTGCTGCTGGGTATTTCTGCAGCGGCAACCCTGATGCTGACCGGCGTCCTTGGTGGCGACGACGAGGCAGTCGCAGAGGAAACAGACAGCAAGGCCAAGTCAGCCAAGGCCGGGGAAAAGAAAGCCAAGGGCAAGAAGAAAGCGCCCAGGGCACCACTCAGCTATGTCCCGCTGGATCCTCCCTTTGTCGTAAATTTCAGTGGTGATACGGATGTGCGCTTTTTGCAGGTCTCGGTTGAGGTGGGAACCCGCAAACCGGATGTCGTTGAGCAGATCAAGGAGCATCGTCCGGCCATTCGCAACAACCTGGTATTTTTGTTCAAGGCCCAGGATCCCGTGGCACTCGATACCCGTGAAGGTATGGAAAAGCTGCGCAAGGACACCCTTGCCGCAGTCCAGGAAGTACTGAAAGCTGAAACCGGCAAGCCGGGTGTCGAGAATGTCTACTTCACCAGCTTTGTCATGCAATAAGGCGGCCTTACAGTGAATGATCTTCTCTCACAGGACGAAATTGACGCGCTGTTGCACGGTGTATCCGGCGGCGACGTAGAAACAGAAACTGACGAGGAATTGCCGGATGGCGAAGCCCGTGGTTACGACTTCGCCAGCCAGGACCGCATTGTTCGCGGCCGCATGCCCACGCTGGAGATGATCAACGAGCGTTTCGCCCGTTACTTCCGTATCAGTCTGTTCAATATGCTGCGCCGTGCCGGTGAGATTTCCGTGTCCGGCGTACAAATGCTCAAGTTTGCCGAGTATGTACACAGCCTGTTTGTGCCAACCAGTCTTAACCTTGTCAAGGTCCAGCCATTACGGGGGACGGCATTGTTTGTTCTGGAACCCAAGCTGGTGTTTGCCCTGGTGGACAATTTCTTTGGTGGTGGTGGTCGTTTCCATACCAAGATCGAAGGACGTGAATTCACCCCGACAGAGCTGCGCGTTATCAACATGGTGCTGGAGATTGCATTCAAGGACCTGATGCAGGCATGGAAACCGGTCCTGGAGGTGGAGTTTGAATACCAGAGCTCCGAGGTCAACCCGCACTTTGCCAATATCGTCAGTCCGACAGAGGTGGTTGTCGTCAACACATTCCGTGTCGAGCTTGACGGTGGTGGTGGTGATCTTCATGTCACCATGCCGTATTCGATGGTCGAGCCTATCCGTGACTTGCTCGATGCCGGTGTACAGAGTGACCGCTCTGACCGCGACGAGCGCTGGACGCGTGCAATCCGTGAGGAAATGAAAGAGGCGCGTATCGAACTGAGCTCGACACTTCTGGAAACCTCGTTGTCCTTGCGTGAGGTTAACAGCCTGAAGGCAGGTGATGTCATACCGGTTGACCTGCCCGAACTGGTGACACTGGAAGCAGAAGCAACACCGGTATTTCGCGGAAAGTACGGCAACCATAGCGGGAGCCGGGCTATCAAGATTGTTGAAAAAATTGTTCCTGATCGAATCGATTAGTGGAAGTGGCAGCGGGAGAGGCCAATGAGTGAAGAAAACGAAAGCCAGGAAACAGAAGCCACAGAAGACTGGGCTGATGCCATGGCGGAGCAGGCAGTCGCCGAGGCTGAGACTGAAGGTGGCGAGGATACGGCGGCAGCCGAATTCGATAACCTGGAGGATACATCAGGTGGACCAGCCGGTGATGAGGCCAATATGGATGTCATCCTGGATATCCCGGTCACCATCTCCATGGAGATTGGCCGTACGCACATCAGTATCCGCAACCTGTTGCAGCTGAACCAGGGTTCGGTAGTCGAGCTGGACAGGCTGGCAGGTGAGCCAATGGATGTTCTGGTCAACGGCACACTGGTTGCACACGGTGAAGTCGTTGTGGTCAACGAAAAGTTCGGTATCAGGTTGACGGATGTCATCAGCCCCGCCGAGCGTGTCAAAAAGCTCAAGTAGGATACCGGAAGATGTTTCAAACCATGCAGTGCAGGGCACTTGTGCTCGCAGGAATGCTGATGACGGTATCAGCACACGCCACCGAAGAGGCCGGCAGCACACCGTCACCGGCTTCCGGTACCGACCCGATGGCTGTGAGCAACCTGTGGCAACTGACACTGGGCATGGTGGCCGTGCTTGGTCTCATGCTGGGGCTGGCGTGGATACTGAAGCGTACCGGCAAGTTCCAGATGGCCGCTGGCGGCAGTCTGAAAATTCTCGGGGGGCTGTCAATGGGAACCCGCGAACGCGTGGTGTTATTGCAGGTCGGTGAAACACAGTTACTGGTTGGAGTGGCGCCCGGTCGTGTACAGACCCTGCACGTACTCGACCAACCCCTGCAGGCACAGGATCAACCGGCTGGCGGCGGTTTTGCCGACCAGCTTGGACGTATGATGGGCAAGGGCAGTTCAACATGAAGTTCCGTATCCTGGTATTACTTTCCCTGCTGACAGTTGTTCCCTCACTGGCTTCTGCCGCGCCCGGGTTTGCGGCCCTGACAGTCGAACCGACAGGTAGTGGCGGCGAAACCTATTCCGTGACCCTGCAGGTACTGGCATTTATGACAGCCCTTAGCCTGTTACCTGCAGCACTGATGATGATGACCTCGTTCGTCCGAATCCTGATTGTGCTTGGTATCTTGCGCCAGGCGCTGGGTACACAGTCATCACCATCCAACCAGGTTTTGATCGGGCTGGCCCTGTTCCTCAGCCTGTTCGTGATGATGCCGGTATTCGATACTATCTATGATGACGCGGTCGGGCCTTACCTGGAAGAGCAGATACCGGCAGACGTGGCCTTGCAGAAGGCTGCCAAACCCCTGCGCGGGTTCATGCTGGCGCAGACACGTGACGAAGATCTTATGCTGTTCTCGGACATCTCCCGCAGCGGTGATTTTGAAACACCGGACGATGTACCGTTTACCCTGCTGATGCCCGCCTTTGTAACCAGTGAATTGAAGACAGCCTTCCAGATCGGCTTTCTGGTACTGATCCCGTTCCTGGTCATCGACCTGGTGGTGGCGACCCTGCTCATGTCCATGGGCATGATGATGCTGTCACCGATGATTATTTCACTCCCGTTCAAGATCATGCTGTTCGTCCTCATCGACGGCTGGTCATTGATTATGGGCACACTGGCGGCAAGTTTCGTCGTCTGAGCCGGAGCAAACAAGCATGACACCGGAAACCGTTATAGAAGTTGGCACCCAGACGATGGTTATCACCGCCACGCTGGCAGCACCACTTTTGCTGTCGGCACTGGTGGTGGGCCTGCTGGTTGGCATGATCCAGGCCGCGACACAGATCAATGAAATGACGCTGACATTTGTTCCCAAACTGGCAGTTGTTGTGCTGGTACTGATGTTTGCCGGTCCGTCCATGCTGAGTGCATTGCTTGATTTTGCGACCGGCATGATCGCGAGTATCCCGGACAGAATCGGCTGAGCAGGATTGTACCGATGCTGTTCACTACTGCAGACATAACCTCCTGGATCGGCACCTTCTTCTGGCCTTTTGTCCGTATTGCCGCCATGCTTGCGATTGCACCGATTTTCGGTGCACGAATGGTCCCGGTGCGAGCCCGCCTGGTGATTGCACTGCTGATGACGTGGATCATTATTCCCCTGCTGCCGCCGGTCCCGGCTGCAGATCCCCTGTCAGCCTCTGGTGTGCTGGTCACTATCCAGCAGATGCTTATCGGTATGGCTATTGGTTTCAGCCTGCAACTGGTGTTCGCAACCCTGGTCATCGCCGGGCAGACCATCGCCATGGGTATGGGGCTGGGGTTTGCCCAGATGGTCGATCCACAGAACGGCATCAACGTACCGGTGATTGGACAGTATTTTGTTGTCATTGCCACGCTGCTGTTCCTTGCACTGAACGGCCACCTGGCACTGATCCGTATTCTGGCCGACAGTTTTCACTCCCTGCCGATTGGCATCGACAGTCTGACACGTGAAGAATTCCGCCAGGTAGCGGAGTGGGGAACACGCATGTTCGCCGATGCCATGATGGTAGCCTTGCCGGCGGTTGCCTCCATCCTGCTGGTCAATCTCTCGTTTGGTGTGGTCAGCCGCTCTGCACCACAGCTCAACGTTTTCGGTGTCGGTTTTCCCGTTACCCTGACACTTGGCTTTGTTGTACTGGTGTTTGCCATTTCCAACCTGCTGCCCCAGATGCAGCACCTGCTGGACGGTGCCTTCGGTGCGGCCAGCAGTCTCGGCAGCGGAGGACGCTAGTATGGCCGAGAACGAAGACGGTCAGGAAAAAACAGAAGAAGCGACCCCCAAACGCCAGGAGGAGGCGCGCGAGAAAGGCCAGGTCCCCCGTTCAAAGGAACTGACCACCATGGCGATGTTGCTCGTTGCTTCTTTTGCCTTACTCATGATGGGTAAGCAAATGATTGCCCAGCTCGGCAATGTCATGAGCCTGGGGCTCGACTTTGAGCGCGAGAAGGCGTTTGATCACTGGGCCATGCTGGAAGTCCTCCAGCAAGGTATCTATGAAGGTATTTCGCTGCTGTTGCCCTTTATGCTGGTGATGGTGGTGACATCCATTGTGGCACCGGCCGCACTGGGCGGCTGGAATTTCAGTACCAAGGCACTCGAAGTCAAATTCGACAAGCTCAACCCGTTATCCGGGCTGAAGCGTATCTTTGCCGTGCGTGGCCTGGTTGAATTAGTCAAGGCACTGGCCAAGTTTATTCTGATCGGCAGTGTCGGTGCCTGGTTGTTGATGGGGTATTTCCCGGAACTGATGGGGCTGGGGCGCGAATCCGTCGAACATGCACTGGCGCATACCGGGCAGATTCTTTCCCATTCATTTATCGTACTCAGTGCCTCATTGCTGGTGATCGCGGGCATCGACGTGCCGTTCCAGCTGTGGGATCACTCCAAGAACCTGAAAATGACCCGCCAGGAAGTCAAGGACGAGAGCAAGAACACCGAAGGCAAGCCCGAGGTGAAGTCACGCATACGCAACATGCAGCGGGAAATATCCCAGCGTCGCATGATGTCGGAAGTCCCGAAAGCCGATGTCATTATCACCAACCCGACGCACTATGCCATCGCCTTGCGCTATGACGCAAAGACCATGGCGGCCCCGCTGGTCGTGGCCAAGGGTGTGGAACTGATTGCCAGCCAGATTCGAACCGTGGCACTGGCCAACAAGGTACCACTGTTCGAGGCGCCGCCACTGGCGCGTGCCCTCTATTACAGTACAGAGATCGACCAGGAAGTCCCTGCCGGTCTTTACCTCGCCGTCGCACAGATTCTTGCCTACATCTTCCAGTTAAAGGCCAGTGTACACGGTGCCCCTGTGCCTGAAAGACCCGACAACGTTCCGGTGCCTGAAGAGTTTTTCCAGGGACCGGAACATGCAAAAAAACCGGACGCTGATGCACAGCGCCCTGACCCGACAACACAAGGTGAATAAGCATGGCAACTGAAGCAGCCACCCTCAGCCTGAGAGATATCGGACGAAACGGACTCGGTGCACCCATCCTGCTGGTCATGATGCTGGCAATGGTGATTGTACCGCTGCCACCGATTGCACTGGACATGTTCTTCACGTTCAACATTACCCTGTCGCTGGCCATTCTCATGGTAACGGTCTACGCATTGCGGCCGCTGGATTTCGGGGTGTTCCCGACCGTCTTGCTGGTCACTACACTGTTGCGGCTGGCACTCAACGTGGCCTCGACCCGCGTGGTCCTGCTCAACGGCCACACCGGCACGGCTGCGGCCGGCAAGGTCATCGAGTCGTTTGGCGACTTTGTGGTCGGTGGTAACTATGCAGTTGGCCTGGTGGTTTTCTCCATCCTGGTGATCATCAACTTCGTGGTGGTGACGAAGGGTGCGGGGCGTGTTTCGGAAGTCAGCGCACGCTTTACACTGGATGCCATGCCCGGCAAGCAGATGGCCATCGATGCGGATCTCAATGCCGGCCTGATTACCCAGGACGATGCGCGCACCCGTCGTGAGGATGTCACCCGCGAGGCGGACTTCTATGGTGCGATGGACGGTGCCTCCAAGTTTGTACGGGGTGACGCGATAGCCGGCATCCTGATCCTGTTCATTAACATTGTCGGCGGGCTGGCAATCGGTACCCTGCAGTTTGACCTGCCGGTTTCGGAAGCGCTGCGCAACTACACGCTGCTGACGATCGGCGACGGCCTGGTGGCACAGATCCCCTCACTGGTGCTGTCTTCGGCTACTGCCATTATCGTGACCCGGGTTTCGGGTGAAACAAAAATGTCTGACCAGGTTATGAGCCAGATGTTCGGTAACCCGATGGTGCTGGGGGTGGTGGGCGGCATTATGATCTTCATGGGGTTGATCCCCGGCATGCCCAACCTGGCTTTCCTGACGCTCGGTGCCGCCGCCGGTGCGGGTGCCTATTATTCCTGGAAGCATCAGCAGCAGGAACTGCTGCCCGCCGAGCCGGAAACTGTTGAACAGGAAACGCCACCGGAAGCCCGTGACCTGAGCTGGGAAGACGTCGGCCCGGTTGACATCATTGGCCTCGAAGTCGGTTACCGGTTGATCCCGCTGGTGGACCGTGCCCAGGGCGGGCAGATGATGGATCGCATCAAGGGCGTACGCAAGAAACTCTCGCAGGAGCTGGGTTTCCTGATCCAGCCTGTGCACATCCGCGACAACCTGGAACTGGCACCGAATGCCTACCGCATTCTGTTGATGGGGGTTCCGGTGGGTGAAGCGGAGATCTACCCGGACCGGGAACTGGCAATTAACCCGGGGCGTGTGTTCGGCACCCTGCAGGGCGTGGAAACCCGCGACCCGGCATTTGGCCTGGAAGCGGTCTGGATCTCGCCATCCGAACGCGACAATGCGACAACACTGGGTTACACCGTGGTCGATGCCAGTACCGTGGTGGCCACACACCTCAGCGAACTGCTGCAGAGCCACGCCCACGAACTGATCGGTCACGAGGAAGTCCAGCAGTTACTCGATGTACTGGCTAAAAATGCCCCCAAACTGGTCGAGGACCTGGTACCCAAGACCCTGTCCATCGGCATTGTACTGAAGGTGCTGCAGAACCTCCTGGAAGAACGCATCCCCGTCAAGGATATGCGCACCATCGCGGAAACATTGGCCGAAGCCGGCGCCAGGAGTCAAGATCCCGGCGCTTTAACGGCGGCTGTGCGTGTTTCACTGGGTCGTTCAATCGTCCAGCATATCAATGGGATGGGGCCTGAACTTGAAGTTATTACACTCGACCCATCGCTGGAACAGATATTGCAATCGTCTATTCAGGCCCTCTCGGAAGGTGGTGCCGGAATCGAACCCGGCCTGGCCGAAAGGATGCACCAGTCGCTGGCAGAAAGCGCACAGCGGCAGGAGGCGGCAGGGAAGCCTGCCATCCTGCTGGTGACACCGGCCATACGGGCCTGGCTGGCACGACTGGTCAGGCACAGCATCCCGATGCTGAATGTACTGGCCTACAACGAGATACCGGACAACAAACAGATCAAGGTTGTTGCCAATATAGGAACCGATGCACCGGCTCTCGGTGCCCAGGCGGGGAATACGGCAGCATGAAAAAGGATACCAGGCACGTGATGACAGAACGGATGGCAACCCAGATTGACGAGGTGCAGGTATGAAGGTGAAACGGTTTTTCGCACCGGACATGCGCCAGGCCATCCGCCTGGTCCGTGAAGCGCAGGGACCGGACGCGGTGATTCTTTCCAACCGCCAGGTTGACGGTGGCATCGAAATTATTGCCTCGGTCGATTACGACGAGTCACTGCTGGAACGTGAAGCCGGTGGTGCAGCCCAGGAAGAAGTGACTGAACCTGCCGAAGTAAACCGGGCGGCAGATACCTATGCACGCCATACACCGGCACAGGCTGAAGTACGTGATACGACTGTGTCGGCACCATCCATCGACTGGTCGCAGGACCCTTCCATTGTTGCCATGCGTGACGAGATCCGCCAGCTTCGTGGTCTGCTGGAAGACCAGCTGGCACACCTGGCCTGGGGTGATATGAAGCGCCGTGAACCTCTGCATGCCGATGTCATGCGACGCCTCAGCAGTATGGAAATCAGCAGCCGACTGGTGGAACGGATCTCGGCCCCGACCGTGCATGCGCGGGATGAGGAACACGCCTGGAAACTGGCCATGGCGGAATTGGCTGCCTGTGTACCGGTTGCCGAAGAGGATTTTCTTGACCAGGGCGGCATCGTCGCACTGGTCGGTTCGACCGGGGTAGGTAAAACAACCAGCATCGCCAAACTGGCGGCACGCTATGTACTCCGCCACGGCCAGCGCCATGTTGCACTGGTCACGACCGATAGCTACCGCATCGGTGCACACGAACAACTGATGACCTATGGGCGCCTGCTGGGTATTCCCGTGCAGGTCGCTTCCGATCACAATGAACTGCGTTCCACGCTCAACAGCCTGTCTGACAAGCGACTGGTGCTGATCGACACGGCAGGCATGAGCCAGCGCGATGTGCGCCTGACGGAACAGTTCGCCACACTGGCCGATACCGGCCTGCCGATCCGTACCTTGCTGGTGCTTTCCGCCACGGTGCATCCGTCGGTCATGGACGAAACCATTCGTGCCTTTTCCGGGGTACCGCTGGATGGCGCAATCCTGACCAAGCTCGACGAGGCCGCCAGTCTCGGCGGTGTGCTCTCTGCCGTTATTGAACAGCAGCTTCCCCTGCGCTTCGTCGCTAATGGCCAGCGTGTTCCGGAAGACATGCAGGTCGCCCGTGTCAGTGAGCTGCTACAGCTGGCCACGACGCTTGCCAGCGAGCGCGAGCTTCCCGCGGAATCGGTGATGGCAGAAACTTTTGGAGGGTGCCGGGCAAATGTTCATGTCTGAAATGCGGGTTGATCAGGCAGCCGGGCTACGACGTATGGCACAACCGAATCCAGTAAGAGTGATTGCAGTGACCAGCGGCAAGGGTGGCGTAGGCAAAACCAATGTCTCGGTCAACCTTGCTGTTGCACTGGCTGACGCAGGCAAGCAGGTAATGCTGCTCGATGCCGATCTCAGCCTGGCCAATATCGATGTATTGCTCGGGCTGCACCCTGACAAGAACCTTTCTCATGTCATCGATGGGGAGCGCTCACTGGAGGAAGTCATTATTACCGGCCCGTCGGGGATCATGGTGGTTCCCGCCTCGTCCGGTGTGAAACGCCTGTCAGAGCTTTCCACGATGGAAAATGCCGGCCTGATCCGGGCGTTCAGTGAGCTCAACCATGACGTTGATACGCTGATTATCGATACTGCAGCAGGAATCAACGAAAGTGTCACCAGTTTCAGTCGTGCCGCCCAGGAGGTCGTGGTGGTGGTCTGCGACGAACCCGCATCAATAACAGACGCCTATGCGCTCATCAAGGTGCTGAATGTCGAATACGGTATTCAGCGGTTCCGGGTGCTCGCAAATCAGGCCCACAGTGCCCAGGAGGGAAGGGAATTGTTTAACAAGATTTCACGGGTTACCGATCGTTACCTCGATGTAACGCTGGAGTTTATGGGGGCTGTTCCCCACGATGACTATCTGAAGAAGGCGGTGCGCAAGCAGCGTGCGGTTGTGCAGGCTTATCCCCGCAGCCGCTCTTCGATGGCTTTCAAGAATCTTGCACAGAAAACCGATAAATGGCCTGTGCCGAGTGCTGCCGGGGGACACCTGGAGTTTTTTGTTGAACGTCTTATCCAGTCGCACAACGGACACATGGAGATGCCGGTATGAATGGAGCTGCTATGTACGCCACTACACCCGATCCTGACAGCGATGACCTGGTCACCAAGCATGCTGCCCTGGTCAAGCGTATTGCCTACCACCTGATGAGCCGCTTGCCACCGAGTGTCCAGGCCGATGACCTGATACAGGCCGGGATGATCGGTTTGCTCGAGGCATCGCGTAACTACGATGCGACACAGGGTGCCAGTTTTGAAACCTATGCCGGTATTCGTATTCGCGGTTCCATGCTGGATGAAATTCGTCGTACCGACTGGACACCCCGTTCGGTACACCGCAAGGCGAGACAGGTCGCCGAGGCGGTACGCGAGATCGAGAACCAGGAAGGTCGGGATGCCCGGGATGTCGAGGTCGCCGAGAAACTGGGTATCGAACTGAACGAATATCACCGCATCCTGCAGGATGCAACAGGTTGCCGGGTATTCAGTATCGATGACGCGGGGATCAATGGTGAAGAGTCACCCCAGCAGGCATCGGGCGAGCCCCGCAATGAGCCACTCGACTGTCTTCAGAATTCCGATTTCAAGGCCGCACTGGCGCATTCCATTTCCGGACTGCCGGAGCGGGAACGGCTGGTTATGGCCATGTATTACGATGAAGAACTGAATTTGCGGGAAATTGGTGAAGTCCTCGGTGTCAGCGAGTCCCGTGTTTGCCAGATACACGGCCAGGCACTGATTCGTTTGAGGGCCCGAATGGGTGAATGGACCGGCAAGTGACAGTCAGGAAATACCGGCGTATGCCGAAACAGCACATGATTAACAGCGCAAGACGGGAGAAGACCCTTGGATACTGACATGAAAATTCTCATCGTGGACGATTTTTCCACGATGCGGCGCATCATCAAGAACCTGTTGCGCGACCTTGGGTTCAATAACACGCAGGAAGCCGATGATGGCAATACGGCGTTGCCGATGTTGCAGAATGGAAACTTCGATTTCCTGGTCACCGACTGGAACATGCCGGGAATGACAGGGATAGACCTGTTGAAGGCGGTGCGTGAGGACGAGAAGCTGGCTTCTCTGCCGGTACTGATGGTGACGGCCGAATCAAAACGTGAACAGATTATCGAGGCCGCGCAGGCCGGGGTGAACGGCTACGTAGTCAAACCGTTTACTGCGGTAACGCTGAAAGAAAAGATCGACAAGATCTTTGAACGTCTCGAAGCGACGGCGGGGTGATTACATGGAAGCCGTGAGTGACATTGAAAATGATTCCCTGCTGGATAATGCCCGTGCGCTGGTTGCGGAACTGGAATCCGGTAATGGAGCCGGTGCGGAAAAACTGATCGAGCAGCTGGGTCGCATGCGTGAGCAGAGCCTGTTCCAGGAGCTGGGCAAGATGACCCGTCAACTGCACGAATCCCTCAACAGCTTTATGCTTGATGAGCGGATGCAGTCGCTGGCCCAGTCAGACATTCCTGATGCCAAGGCGCGCCTGAACCACGTCATCGAAATGACCGAGAGCTCAGCCAACCGTACCCTGACGGCAGTTGAAACCGCCTTGCCGGTTTCCGAGGATCTCAAGTCACGTGCCAGTGCGCTGCATGAGAAATGGGACCGTTTCCGCAACAAGGAAATGGACGTGAACGAGTTCCGTGCCATGAGCAAGGAGATTGATGAATTCCTGACCTTCACAAACGAGAGCACCGGGGATATTCATAATGGCCTGTCCGACATCATGATGGCGCAGGATTTCCAGGACCTTACCGGGCAGATACTGCGCAGGGTCATTACGCTGGTCCAGGAGGTCGAGGACAACCTGGTGGGCCTGGTGCGGTTGTCAGGCGGTATCGGGAATATACAGACGGCGGAAGGGAAACCCGCGAGCAAGTCCAGGGAAGATGAAGACATGATGCAGGGTGTTGGCCCTGCCGTACCTGGTGTGGAGGCTGGTGGCGAATCAGTATCCGGTCAGGATGAAGTTGATGATTTATTGTCCAGTCTGGGCTTTTGAGGGAATACGATAATGAGTCTTGATACCGACGACGAGATTCTGCAGGACTTTCTGGTTGAGGCAGGCGAAATACTCGAACGGCTCAACGAGGAACTGGTTGAGCTGGAGCAGAGCCCGGATGATACGGAAATGCTCAACGGTGTATTTCGCAGCTTCCACACTATCAAGGGCGGCGCCAGTTTCCTCGGGCTGGATGGTCTGGTTGACGTTTGCCACCGTGCCGAGGACGTGTTCAACATTCTGCGTAATGGTGAGCGTGCGGTCGATGGAGACCTGATGGACACTGTCCTCCAGGTGCTGGATGTGGTGAACACCATGTTTGCCGAAGTGCAGGGCGGAGAGATGCCCACCCCGGCAGAGCAATCGTTGTTGAGTGCACTGGAGAAACTTGCAGTGCCCGCGGCGGCTGCACCTGCCGAGGCGGCAGACGCACCTGTCGAAACCTCCGGTGACGAAGTCGACAGTGACTTTGAGGCCATGCTGGACCAGGCCGGAGATGCATCGCCTGCTAAACAGGACAGTGGAACCGTCACTGGCGGTGAAGATATTACAGAAGAAGAGTTCGAGGCACTGCTGGACCAGTTGCACGGTGATGGCAAGGGCCCGGCAGCACCGCAACCCGTGGCTGACAGGGCAGAAGCAGAACCTGTCGACGTATCAGGCGCATCTGCTGCCAGTGACGATATCACTGAAGAGGAATTCGATGCCTTGCTGGACCAGTTGCACGGGGAAGGAAAAGGTCCTGCGGCGGAAACGGGTAAATCGGCTGTGACCGAAGCACCGAAGCCGGCAGAAGCCAAGCCGGCAGCGGTGGAAAAGAAGGCAGAACCGGTAAAAGCGAAAGCCGCTGCACCGGCCAGCAAGGCAGAGACGTCGGTACGTGTCGATACCAGTCGTCTCGACGAAATCATGAACATGGTCGGGGAACTGGTACTGGCGAGAAACCGGCTGTCCAACCTCAAGGAGTCGCTGGCCAACGAGGACGTCTCCAAAGCAATTGCAAACCTGGATGTGGTCACGGCCGATTTGCAGAATGCCGTCATGAAGACGCGCATGCAGCCGATCAAGAAAGTGTTCGGCCGTTTCCCGCGCGTGGTTCGTGACCTGGCGCGCAGTCTCAACAAGGAAGTCAACCTGGAAATGCAGGGTGAGGAGACAGACCTCGACAAGAACCTCGTCGAGGCGCTGGCTGATCCCCTGGTCCACCTGGTGCGTAATGCAGTCGATCACGGGATCGAGACGCCTGAAGAACGTGAGGCGGCAGGTAAACCACGGCAGGGCACCGTTGTACTGGCGGCAGAACAGGAGGGCGATCATATCCTGTTGTCCATCGATGACGACGGTAAAGGTATGGATGCCGATGTGCTGCGTCAGAAGGCTGTCGAGAAAGGCATGATGGATGCTGATTCGGCCGCCCGCCTTGATGACAAGGAATGTTTTAACCTGATTTTTGCGGCGGGTTTCTCCACCAAGGAAGAAATCTCCGATGTGTCCGGGCGCGGTGTCGGGATGGACGTCGTCAAGACCCGCATCGGGCAGCTCAATGGCAGTGTGGAAATAGATTCCGAACTCGGGAAAGGAAGCCGGCTTACCATTCGTGTGCCGTTGACACTGGCGATCATGCCAACCCTGATGGTCAAACTGGGCGAGCAGCCTTTTGCATTGCCGCTGGGCAGTGTCAGTGAAATATTCGACCTGGACACCGAGCGCACCAGTATTGTCGATGGTCAGCTGGTGGTGATGGTGCGGGAGAAGGCATTGCCGCTGTTCTACCTTCGCGACTGGCTGGTGACCAATGGCGCTGAATCACAGGAAGACACAGTGAATCATGTTGTGGTTGTCCATGTGGGCAGTCGCAAGGTCGGTTTTGTCGTCGAGCAGCTGGTTGGCCAGGAAGAAGTCGTCATCAAGCCTCTGGGCGCATTTCTGCAGGGACTTGCCGGGTTTGCCGGTGCAACGATCACCGGCGATGGGCGCATAGCACTGATTCTGGATGTACCCAGCCTGATGAAAGCCTATTCAAGCCACATGTAGAAAGGAATGGTGTGTGAACTGCTATTTCAGGGAATGTATGGCGGTTTTGCCACAGGACAGTTGTATCAATAACAGTTATGCGCCGTTCGGTGCAGGATTCAAGGGACAGGGTCCATGGTAACGCGTGTACTGGTTGTCGATGATTCCGGATTTTTTCGCCGGCGCATCGTTGAAATACTCGAAGCAGATCCGGGGCTGAAGGTTGTCGGCACGGCCGCCAATGGCCAGGAAGCTATCAACCAGGTTGCAGCCCTGAAGCCCGATGTCGTCACGATGGATATCGAGATGCCGGTGATGGACGGCATTACGGCTGTCCGCCATATCATGCGCTCGAATCCCTTGCCCATCCTGATGTTTTCCTCGCTGACACACGAGGGCGCACGTGCCACGCTCGATGCGCTGGAAGCGGGTGCGGTGGATTTCCTTCCCAAGCGTTTTGAAGACATTGCCAAGGACCGTGACAGGGCGAAGATGCTGTTGTGCAAGCGTATTCACGATGTCGTGAAACCTGCTCCAGCAGCCAGGAGGGTACCACCGACAGCACGTGTAACACGTCCCCCGCCTGTTGCACAGCGACGCACAGCAGCCGTGACAAGGCGGGGCCAGTACCGGCTTGTCGCTATTGCCAGTTCAACCGGTGGCCCGGTGGCCCTGGCCCAGGTGCTGACGCGATTACCCGCCGGTTTCAATCTGCCGGTCATTGTTGTCCAGCATATGCCCGCGAGTTTTACACCGGCTTTTGCGGCACGGCTCGACCAGCAGTGTGCGGTCACAGTCAAGGAAGCCCAGGACGGTGATATCGTGCGGGGTGGTGAGGTACTGATAGCACCCGGTGGCAGGCAAATGACCCTGAAGCAAAAGGGTGGTGAGGTTCGCGTTGTAATCGCTGACGGTGACAGCTCACTACACTACAAGCCCTGTGCTGATGTCACATTTAAATCTGTCGCCCCGGTATTCGGTGGCAAGGTGCTTGGCATCGTGCTGACCGGTATGGGTGCTGACGGCCGCGAGGGTGTTCGTACGCTCAAGGCGCAGGGGGCCACGATCTGGAGCCAGGATGAGGCAACCAGTGTGATTTACGGTATGCCGATGGCGGTTGCCGAGGCCGGTCTGAGTGACCAGGTGATGGCCTTGCACGATATCGGGCCGGCTATCGTACAGGCCACGGGGCCCTGACGTATGGATATCCTGACCCTGACCGGCATCCTGCTCGCATTGTTCGCCATACTGGGCGGCAATGTACTGGAAGGCGGGCACATGTCGTCACTGATACAGTTGACGGCTTTCGTCATCGTGGCGGGCGGCACACTGGGTGCGGTCATGGTACAGACACCGATTCGCACCTTTGTCCGCGCCATGAGAATCTCGTCCTGGGTCATTTTCCCGGTAAAACTGCAGCCGGAAGAAGCGGCGGAAAAAATTGTCAACTGGAGCAATATTGCACGCCGTGAAGGTCTGCTGGGCCTGGAGGCCATTGCCGAGGAAGAGCCGGACGAGTTCGCCCGCAAGGGGCTGCAACTGCTGGTTGACGGCAGCGAACCGGAAGTGATTCGCTCGATTCTCGAAGTGGAAATCGACAGCAAGGAACACCAGGATACCCAGGCTGCAAAGGTCTACGACGGCCTGGGTGGTTACAGCCCGACGATCGGTATCATCGGGGCTGTGATGGGCCTGATACATGTGATGAATAACCTGGCCGATCCTTCCAAGCTGGGCGGCGGTATCGCAACGGCTTTTGTTGCCACCATTTATGGCGTCGGGTTTGCCAACCTGCTTTTCCTTCCCATGGCAAACAAGCTGAAAAGCCAGGTCCATGCACAGAGCCAGTTTCGGGAAATGATTGTGGAGGGCGTGATTTCGATTGCTGAAGGTGAGAATCCACGCAATATCGAAACCAAATTGCAGGGCTACTATCTGTAGTGGCAGCTGATCCGGGACACGACACATGGCCAGAAGAAAACGCGTAGAAGAACACGAGAACCACGAGCGGTGGCTGGTGTCCTATGCGGACTTTATTACCTTGTTGTTTGCGTTCTTCGTGGTGATGTATTCCATTTCATCGGTCAACGAAGGCAAGTACCGCGTGTTGTCGGATTCCATGGTGGCTGCATTTTCTGACCCGGCACGAAGCCTGGAGCCCATCCAGGTTGGCCGGTTGATGCGTTCGCCTGTACAGTCTGATACGCCGATCAAACGTAACAAACCCATCATCGAGCTGTTCAGTATTCCATTGCCGGAGCGTGACATCCGGGAAAAACTCGAAAAGAAACTGAAACAAGACCGGGAAAAGGCAGCGCGTGAAGCGGAACAGAAAGCCGGGCAGCAGGAAAAGGAAATTGACGCGGCTTCCGAGGCACTGGCGGATTCTATCGAACAGGCCATGTCCGAGCTGATGGATGCAGGACTGATTGAAGTGCGCCGTGACAAGCGCTGGATCGAAGTCGAGATCAAGTCGAGTATTCTTTTTGGCTCGGGCAGTGCGGAACTGGCTTCCGGTGCACAACCCGTGCTGCGCAAGCTGGCGGAGAAGCTGGCCCCGTTGAACAATACGATACATGTTGAAGGGTTCACGGATAACGTACCCATCGATAACTTCGAGTTTCCTTCCAACTGGGAGCTGTCAGCTGCCAGGGCAGCAAGCGTGGTGCATCTGTTTACCCGTCTCGGTGTAAGCCCGGAGCGCATGGCGGCGATCGGTTATGGTGAATACCGGCCGATTGCCAGTAACGATACCCCGGAAGGCCGTGCCCGCAACCGGCGCGTCGTACTGGTCATCATGTCCGGTGCCGACCCGCGTGTCAGTCAGGGCATGGATCACCCCCAGACAGAGCGTGATGCAGGTCGTCCACCCTCCACGACAGGTGTTGCGCCATGATTATCTGGACGGTATCCAACCAGAAAGGCGGTGTCGGGAAAACCACCACGGCCGTCAGCGTGGGTGGCCTGCTGGCACAACAGGGCAAGCGTGTACTACTGATCGATCTCGATCCACAGGGTTCACTGAGCGCCTATTTCCGGCTCGATCCGGACAGTGTTGAATACAGTGTCTACACACTGTTCAATGCCCGGGCGACGGGACAACCACTGGCTTCACTGGACAAGCTGTTATACCCGACAGGTGTCGACGGGCTGACATTAATGCCGGCATCCACCGCCATGGCCACGCTGGACCGCCAGCTGGGCGCGCGTGACGGTATGGGCCTGGTGATTACCGATGCACTTGACCGGCTGTCAGACCGGTTTGACTATGTGCTCATGGATTGCCCGCCCATGCTGGGTATATTGATGGTAAATGCACTGGCGGCCTGTCAGCAATTACTGATTCCTGTACAAACCGAGTTCCTGGCCCTCAAGGGACTGGAGCGCATGCTGCACACCTTGCAGATGATCAGCCGGTCACGCGGCGGTGAACTGGCCTATACCATTATTCCAACCTTCTTTGATCGTCGCACACGCGCCTCGATGGATGCGTTGCGCGCCATGCGTGACCAGCACGGTGAGTTCCTGTGGCCACGGGTCATACCCGTGGATACCCAGTTCCGGGAGGCCAGCCGTGCCGGCCTGCCTGTTCACCTTCACAACCCGTCGGCACGTGGCAGCGAGGCCTAC
>JALVCM010000005.1 GCA_027010005.1 Thiohalobacter sp. | reverse complement strand
CTCCGTACACAGGGCATCAGCAGTGAAATTCTGTTTATTACCTGTGATCCCGCCACGCTGATCAAACGGTTTAGTGAAACCCGTCGCCGCCATCCACTGAGTAACGAATATGTCTCACTGGCCGAAGCCGTTGAGCTGGAGCGCCAGCTGCTTGAACCCATTGCACAACGTGCCGACCTGTTTATCGATACCAGTCAGACCACAGTTCACCAGTTACGTGACATGGTCCAGCAGCGTGTAGAGCATCGTGAAGACAGCCATCTGTCATTGATGTTCCAGTCTTTTGGCTTCAAACACGGCATACCCGGCGATGCAGACTTTGTCTTTGATGTACGCTGCCTGCCAAACCCGCACTGGCGCACCGAACTGCGACCACTGACTGGCCGTGATGAAGCCGTTGCGAAGTACCTTGGCAGTGAAGCATCGGTTAAAGCCATGGTGGAAAACCTGGTAACATTTCTCGATACCTGGATTCCGGCTTTTGAGGCCGACAATCGCAGTTACCTGACTGTTGCCATTGGCTGCACAGGAGGCCAGCACCGCTCCGTCTATCTTGTCGAGCAACTGCACCGGCACTTCAGGGAGCGTTATCCCCACATTACCACCCGCCACCGGGAGTTGCCGTGAACGTTGGCATACTGCTCATCACACACGGCAATATCGGAGCGGTGCTGCTGCAAACTGCTATTGACGTACTGGGCGTATGCCCATTGCAGACCTCCACCCTGTCCGCACCCACAGACTGCGACCCGGAGCGGGTCCTTGAAGAAGCCGTCAGCATGGCAAACCGGCTCGATAGCGGGGATGGTGTACTGGTCCTGACGGATCTGTATGGATCGACTCCCAGCAACATAGCCTGTCGGCTGCATGACCAGCATACGGTTCGTGTCGTATCCGGTGTCAACCTGCCCATGCTGATACGGGTACTCAACTACCCCGGCATGGATCTCAACGAACTCACGCACAAGGCTGTCACCGGTGGCCGGGATGGCGTATTGACCTGTAACCTGGAAGGCCCCCTGCATGCTGGATAAAAGCATAACCATTATCAACAAACTCGGATTGCATGCCCGTGCTGCCGCCAAGCTGGTTACCCTGGCCTCCTCTTTCTCCAGCGAGGTGAAGCTCGCCCGTAACGGGCAGGAAGTCAACGGAAAAAGCATCATGGGTGTCATGATGCTGGCTGCATCAAAAGGCTCGGAAATACGTATTATCGCTGACGGTGATGATGAACATGAAGCAATCGAAAAACTGACCGAACTGATTGAAAACCGTTTTGGTGAGGAAGAATGACTGTCACCATCTCCGGCACAGGTATTTCACGCGGCATTGCCATTGGCCGTGCACACCGGCTGGATGATGGTGAACTGGAAATCTGTGAAGCAGCCATCCCGAAAGAACTGATCGAGGACGAAGTGGCGCGTTTCCGGCGCGCGGTCCGTACTGCACGCCAGCAACTCAAATCCATCCGTAACAGCATCCCTGAATCCACCTCGGCCGACATTACCGACTTCATCGATACCCACCTGCTGATGATGGAAGACAGCATGCTGACCGCCGCCCCCATTGAACGTATCAGGCAGGATCAGTGCAGCGCCGAGTGGGCGCTGAAGACACAACGTGATGAACTGGCACAGGTCTTCGATGAAATGGACGATCCTTACCTGCGTACCCGCAAGGATGATATTGACCACGTTGTCACGCGTATCCAGCGTATTCTGATCGGCGAGAAGACTGCCGCCAGACCAGGTGATGAACATACATTGCAGGGTGCCATTATCCTTGCCCATGACCTCAACCCGGCCGAGGCTGCACTGCTGCAACACCAGGGTATCGCCGGTTTTGTCACCGAATCGGGGGGGCCGCTGTCACATACTGCCATCCTCGCCCGCAGCCTTGGCATGCCCGCTATTGTCGGTACCCACGTCACTCCGCACCAGATACGTGACGGGGACACGGTCATTCTCGATGGCAGCCGCGGGCGCTTACTTGCAGATGTCGATGAAGACACCCTGAAAGACTATCGCCGGCAGCAGCGGCAACAGAAAAAACACCTGACCGAGCTGAAACGGCTGAAAAACGAACCGGCGGTGACGGAAGACGGTATCCCGGTCAACCTGTTTGCCAATGTTGAGTTGCTGGAGGATATCCGTGCAGCACGCCAGTCCGGTGCCGATGGTATCGGCCTGTTCCGGACTGAATTCCTGTTCATGAACCGCAATGATATCCCTGGCGAGGAAGAACAGCTGAAACACTACGTGGCACTGATCCGGTCCATGAAGGGTCTGCCGGTCACTATCCGCACCCTTGATCTCGGGGCTGACAAGGAATGCGGTGCATTAGACAACCGGAGCTGCCCCAATCCGGCCCTGGGACTGCGTGCCATTCGCCTTTGCCTGAATAATCTGGAACTGTTCCGCCCGCAATTACGCGCCATACTGCGTGCCTCAACAAAGGGACCGGTGCAGATGATGATCCCGATGCTGTCCAGCGCCAGTGAACTGACCCGCCTACTTGAGCTGGTTGAAGAGGTCAAGCAGCAGCTCCTCGAGGACGGGCTGGCGTTTGACAGGAATCTGCCCGTCGGCGGCATGATCGAGGTTCCGGCGGCGGCACTTTCCGCCAGCCTGTTTGCCCGCAAACTCGATTTCCTGTCGATTGGCACCAATGATCTCATCCAGTATGCACTTGCCATCGATCGTATCGACGACAGTGTCACCTACCTGTACGACCCGCTGCACCCAGGGGTACTGAAACTGATCCGCATGGTCATAGATGCCGGGCAGCAGTACATGACCCCGGTTGCCATGTGCGGTGAAATGGCAGGTGACCCGCGCTATACACGGCTGCTGCTCGGTATGGGGCTGCGCCAGTTCTCGGTACCACCGACGTCACTGTTCGAGGTCAAGGACGCAATTCGTCGCTGTGATACACAGCTGCTGTCCCGGCACATTGATGAAATCCTCGCCAGCGACGACCCGCAACAAATCCATGCCGCTGTCGATGCCCTGAACACCCTTCACTGACAACCCTCTCCGATAAAAGTCGACAAGCGTGGTTTTGCGTCGGCAGGCACCCTGTTACACTGCGCAGCGATCACCTGTTGAACCGCTTGTGAGGCCTTACGCGTGGAATCCGCTGAACAGAAAAATACCCAACAACGCCTGGAAGCGCTCACAGATGCCCTGCACAGCGGTGCCGCAGATAAAGTGCGGCAAATGCTCTCGGACCTGCATCCGGCTGAAATCGGTGATCTGCTCGAGTCACTCCCGCACGGCCCGCGTGAACTGCTCTGGGAACTGGTCCCCAGTGAGGAACGGGGTGAAGTCCTTGTCGAGGTCAACGACGAGGTGCGTTCCGGCCTGATCGACGAAATGGAAACCCACGAGCTGGTACGTGCCACCGGTGGCCTGGACACCGATGACCTTGCCGACCTGCTGCACGACCTGCCGGGTGCAGTCATCCATGAGCTGCTGCTGTCCATGGACAAACAAAACCGCCAGCGCCTGGAAGCGGCACTCTCCTACCCGGAAGACACGGCCGGCGGCCTCATGGATCTCGATGTGGTCACGGTACGCGCCAATGTTTCACTGGACGTAGTGCTGCGCTACCTGCGCCTGCGTGGCGAGATCCCGGAACTGACCGACAGCCTGTTTGTCGTCAACCGTTTCGATCATCTGCAGGGACTGCTACCCCTCAGCACACTGCTGACCAATGACCCCGAGGCCAGTGTGGCGGAAGTCATGGACCGTGACGTCGAAGGTATCCCTGCCGACATGAAGAGTGCCGACGTGGCACGCCTGTTCCAGGACCGTGACCTCGTTTCCGCACCGGTCGTCGATGAAAATAACAAGCTGCTCGGTCGTATCACGGTTGATGACGTCGTGGACGTCATCCGCGATGAAGCCGATCACAACATCATGAGCATGGCCGGCCTCGACGAGGAAGATGATATCTTCGCACCGGTTGTCACCAGCGCACGCCGCCGCGCCATATGGCTGGGGGTCAACCTCGCCACGGCTTTTCTCGCCTCCTGGGTGATAGGCCTGTTCGAATCCACGCTGGACAAGGTCGTGGCACTGGCCGTTCTGATGCCGATCGTTGCCAGCATGGGTGGCATTGCCGGTAGCCAGACCCTGACCATTATGATCCGCGGCCTTGCCTTGGGCCAGGTCGGTTCCAGTAACGCGCGCTCTCTGATGCTCAAGGAAATTCAGGTCAGCATCATGAACGGCCTGATCTGGTCACTGGTGGTCGCTGTGATTGCCATGGCCTGGTTCCGGAATACCGATATCGGCCTGATTATCGGTGCCGCACTGATCATCAACCTGATTTTTGCGGCCGTCGCCGGCTTTGCCATACCACTGATACTGAAACGTGTCGGTGTCGACCCGGCACTGGCGGGTACCGTGCTGCTTACCACAGTCACCGACGTGGTCGGCTTCGTCGCCTTCCTGGGGCTGGGAACCTGGTATCTGACCTAGCGAACATCTGATCGATTCATTGCGAGCAACTTCAAGCCCAGGATGACGTAAGTTATAAACTAATCCGGGGTTTCCTGGTTTCGTATACCAAAGTTCATCCCGATGGACAGGCGGGTTTCCTTGCCGAGGTTCTGTGTCACATGGTGCAGCACGTCTGGCGGGAACAGCACCAGCATACCCGCCTGCGGATGAATGTGCGTGCTGGCGCTCCCCTGTTCCAGCACCAGCTCACCGCAATTCTCCGCAACACTGACGTAGTACACCCCGGACAGTAATTCATCGTCCTCATCATGGCGATGTGGCAAAGTGACATGGCCGGGACCCATTTCATTCAGCCAGAACCCGACTTCAGGCAAGCTGTCAGTCTGAAGGAAGGCAGCTGCCTCGCGGCGCGCAACATCGAGCACAGGCTGGATACTGGTCAGTACCCTGGCCGACACCCAGGTATTCTCATAGCGTCCTTCAAAATAATGGCTATGGGTAATATCGGCAGAATTTGCCGTTTTCAGCGCCTGATACTGCGCCTGGATTGCTGTATTGAGCGACACACTGTCGGCCAGCCGGACAATGCGGTAGTGAATAGTGAGATTCTCTTGTCTGTTCATAAATGGATTAGCCACCGGGATTACTCTGCCCCATAATACGCCCTGAATGTGACAAGTTGATGATCGAGTCCATGGTGGAAGAAGACGAATTTGACCCCGACGACCTGCCGCCGAGCAAGACCCGGCGAAAAAAGGATGCCGATGCGTTGCAGCAACTCGGCACCGACCTGCTGGAATTACCGGAAACCGACTGGGTAAAATTGTCACTGCCCGAGTCCCTGATCGACGCCCTGCAGGAAATGAAGCGCATTCACTCGCGCAGCGCTCTCAAGCGACAGCGCCAGTTCATCGGCCGCCTGATGCGCGATATCGATCCGGAACCGATCCAGCAACACTTCGAGCAACTGCGCCAGAAAACCCGCCAGCAGGTCCAGGCTCACCACGCGCTGGAGCACTGGCGTGACCGCATGATCGAGGAGTCGGACACGGCCATCGAGGAATATTTACAGGCACATGCTAACGCAGACCGCCAGCACCTGCGCCAGCTGGTCCGCCAGGCGCGCAAGGAGCGCGATCGGAACAGGCCACCAAAATCAGCGCGCGTGCTGTTTCGCTATCTGAGGGAAATGAACGAATAACCCGGGTACATCAGACGCGGCAAACGATATTGCGATGGTCCAGGCAGGGAAAGCTGCGGCGTATGCTGTTCAGTCGGTCCAGGTCCATCTCTGCGCATACCAGTCCGGAACCGTTGGCCAGTTCATTCATGATATTCCCCCAGGGGTCGACGATCATGCTGTGGCCATAGGTTTCACGGCCATTGACGTGATACCCCCCCTGGCCGGCAGCCAGTACAAAACACAGGTTTTCGATTGCGCGTGCGCGTACCAGGGTCTTCCAGTGCGCCTTGCCGGTAATGGCCGTAAACGCAGAGGGCAGCGCAATGATCTCCATACCCTGGTCGAGCATGGTACGAAACAGTTCGGGAAAGCGCAGGTCATAACAGACTGCCAGTCCGAGGCGGCCAAACGGTGTATCAACGACAACCGCCTCATCACCGGATTCAATGGTATCGGACTCGGTGTAGCGCTCACCGTTATCCATCACTGATACATCGAAC
>JALVCM010000004.1 GCA_027010005.1 Thiohalobacter sp. | reverse complement strand
CCTATAAATATGCAAAAGACAGGATTCGGGTTGGCGCATCGAGGGAAGGTGGATATCTCAGGTTATTTGTTGAGCAAAGCGGGGATGGTTACCCGGAATTTATGTTGCATGGAAATGCTGACAACCAGCATCAGGTTAACTTCAAGACAGGCAGTACAGGGTTGGGATTATTGTTTGCTTCTACGATTGCCCGTATGCACACGCATCAGGAAAGAACAGGCTATATAACAACAACAAATGACGGAATTGATGGTGGTGGCCGGTTTACCCTCTACCTGCCGTAAGAAGCAACTCCGGTGCCTGTATTATTACGACGGAGATGTCGGTCCTTGCCACTATGGGCCGTTTTCCTTGAAATCTGACAGGTCAACACAGGGGTTTACTTAAGGAGGTTGCTTAGAATTTTGTAGCCAGTGTGCTCTGATAGATTGCCTTGTGTACATCACCCATGCTCACCATACCGACCAGCTTGTCGCCAATAGCCACGGGAATACGCCGGAATTTTCTGCCAACCATCACTGATGCGGCCTGCAGGATATGCATATCCGGTTTTACCGTAATGACCACCGGGGTCATGACATCTTTTACTGTAATGCTGACCACATCACTGTACTGGTTCATCTGCGCGTCATAATCAACGGTTGACATGTTAGCCATCAGGTCTTCGAGTTTCGGGAACATTTTTCCCAGTACGTCACTTTCTGATACCGTGCCCACCAGCTTGCCGTCATCCACCACCGGAATACCGCTGTATCGATAGATGCACATCAGGGATACCACTTCCCCGAGTTTTTTATCGGATGAAACGGTACGTACATTTGTCGTCATAATGTCTTCTACGTTCATGGTCTTGTCCTTCCTGGTGTGCTGATACCATGTCCTCCTTTTGTCCGGGGGATCATGGAAAACACAGGGATTGTTGCAAGGTAGATTGGATTAACTGCCAAAGAGATCTGATCCAGTGAAACCTTTCCGGTAATGAGTGCGGCAATCGGGTACCGCTATCGTGTCTGGCGCACGAAGATAGTGAATCATCGAGTGCTTGTCAATTCCGGGGCGGTATGCCCGAAAAGGCTTTGTTAGCGGGTGTATCACCGACATGCACCGAAATCCGGTTCTTGCCGGTACGCTTGGCCCGGTACAGTGCATCATCGGCCTCCTGGATCCACTGCTCGGGTGTTTTGATGGGCATGACACCTGGCCGTGTATAACAGGCAATGCCGATACTGGCGGTTATACCCCTTTTATTCCCAGTCTGGCCGCAGGACAACAAACGGATCTGATCCAGTATGCGACTTGCAACCTGGTGGGCTCCTTCACAATCGGTGTCCTGCAGGGCAACAATAAATTCCTCGCCACCAAACCGGGCAATAATATCCGCCCCCCTGGCACACTGTTTGAGAATACTCGCAATTGCCTTCAGGATACGATCACCTTCCAGATGGCCGTAGGTGTCGTTGATCTGTTTGAAGTCATCGACATCGATCATCAGGAGCGACAGTTTGTGGTCGTAACGTGCACACTGCTCGATCAGTGTCGTGAAGTTGCTGATAAAATAACGCCGGTTATGAGCACCCGTCAGCCCATCAAGTATGCTGAGTGATTCAGCACGATCCAGCGCAACCTGTAACTCCAGGGTCCGTTGATCGATTTCATGTTCCATGGTTCTCAGCAGGCGGTTGGACGTGAGTAGCTGCCCGAGCATGTTACAGAACACATACAGAAAGCGTTCATCCCACTCGGTGAATATATTGGGCTGGCGGTGGGAGATGTTCAGTACCCCGAGTGTTTTTTCATGGAAACAGATCGGTACACTGATAATCGAACCCAGGCCGGTATCCCTGTCAGCCTGCATCTGCTTGAAACGGGGGTCTGCCGAGCAGTCTCTGCAGTGCTGAATTTCCCCGCTTTGCGCCGCCAGACCGATAAGGCCTTCACCAGGCCTGAAACGGTGTGTTACAACCGGGGTAACAGGTTTTTGAGAGTGGATCGCATTCTGTTCTGACCAGCTCAAACCGGCGGCATTCAGGAGTTCATCGCCCTCTACCAGGAAAACCGAGCAGCGCTGCATGTTCTGGTTTGCCATGAGAACCTTGAGGGCGCCACTCAGCACGCTCTGTTCACTGCGATCCTGGATATCGATTTCTGTCAACGCACTCAGGGAGGACAGGGATTCAATGGTATCGACAAGCCGGTCTTTCAGTTCTACGGCGGCATCGGCAACGACTTCCGGGTCACAAAGTTGCGGCTTCTCGCCACTGATCAGTTCTGCCAGTTCAGTGAAGACTTCCAGTTGTTCCAGGCAACTGGTATTTACCGACTCGCCATCTTCAGGACTGATGCCCAGCAGGTTAAGATCCTGCTGGCCAAAGGTATGGGTTTGATCCTGGTGGATAACATGGTCGGCCCATTCATGGGCCACGGCGATGAGCCGGCAGGCTGTCCAGCAGGAGCCCTGGTACTCCGGGTCGGCATAGTGTTCCGTGGTGCAGCTGAACAGTTCCGGCAGATGCCAGCGTTTCAACAGGGCTGCACCGACAGCATGATGTGTTGCACCGAAGGTTTGATGAATTTGTCTCGCCAGGCTGCCCGGTTGGTGGTTGTCCTGTTCGAGGATGTGGTTCAGCTCTTTCGGGAACAGGTGGGCGAGGGCCATTAAACCGATACCGTGCAATAAGCCGGACAGGTAGGCTTCATCGGGATTCAGGGTAAGCCGGGGTGAGGATTTTCTGGCCAGTTCCCTTGCGACATGTGCGGTCAGTACCGCCTGCAGCCAGAACCTGCCGGGATGAAATGCGGGGCATTGATTGTTGGAAAAAGGTTCCTGCAATGCTGTTGCAGTGGCCAGGCTGCGTACCGTACGAAAGCCAATCACAAAGATAGCATCGGAAACACCATTGATGCGTGAAGCGCGGCTGAAGTAGGCGCTGTTGGCGAGCCCCACCAGTTTTGCTGCCAGTGAAGGGCTTTGATCCAGGATACCGGCCAGCCGGTGTCTGTCGGTGTCATCGTCTGACAGGGCCTCAAACAATTGAGCGACTGCGGCAGAGAGTTGTGGCAGTTCATCGAGCAGTGCCAGACCGGCAGATACTGAATCTGTCCCGGGGTAGGAAAGCTGCATGTTAGAACCCGTTTTCATAGTGATTGCCCTGCAAACTGTTTAATGTCCGGTTAATTCAGTAACGGTCTGTATTTCACGTGTACAGCCCATCCTGACACTAAAATCATGGAGTTAGCTGTCTATCGGCAGTAACTCAGCAAGCATTAGACAAGACTGATATTGACATTGTCCCACCTTCATGGTGGTGCCGGGTGTAGCCGGTGGGGGTGTTACCCGTAAATAATCTCCCGATCATGCTTGACATGGAGTTGACTCCAGGTACTAGGCTGTCTCTCACTAGCATTTTTTGTGTATCAGCCAGACGAGGTAAAGCAGTTTTGAAAAACGTGAATCATCAACGATTTCGATTTCATAGAAAGATTCCGGCTGTCATCGTGCTGGCCGGGTTAGTGGTCGGTACCGTACAGGCCCACGATCCGATCTTCGGTATCGGCCCGCATGTGCTGTACAAGGGAGGTATCGAGGTGGCGCCCGAAGTGCATACCGGCAAGAAAGGCAGTGAACGTGAAACCGAGCTGGGCCTCGAACTGACTTATGGCCTGACCGGCGACTGGGCAGCGGGTATCGATCTCCCGTACCGGTTCAGCAAGGATGGCTCGGAGGATGCGTCCGGTGCCGGCGATGTCAGCCTGTTTACCAAGTACCGCTTCTGGCGCAACGACACACTGGGTGCTCAGGAAACGGCGGCAATACTGGCCAAGGTCAAATTTGCCAGCGGTGATGAAAACAATACACCGCCCGTTGGTTCCGGCAGCACGGATGCCATCCTGGGGTTGTCATATGGTTACGAGAGTCGCAAGTGGTACCGCTGGGCAAGTGTTCGCTACCGTCGCAATGGTGAAAATGATGACGGACTTCGTCGTGGTGACAGGGTGCTGGTTGACCTGGTCGGGGGCATTCGTCCAAAGCCTACCGGCTACCTGGAACCGGACACGGTGTGGTTGCTGGAGTTGAACGGCGAGTACGGGAGGCGTGCTGAATTCAGAGGGTCGGACCTGCCCAGTACCGGAGGAAAAGAATTGTTCCTGTCACCGGGTATTTTCTGGACCAAACGAAACTTTGCTGTCAAGGCCGGAGTGCAGATACCCCTTGTCAGCAAACTGCACGGACGCCAGGACAACAGCGATTACCGTACCCGGCTGATTCTGGAATGGCATCTGTAAATGTTGAATGAAATCGAGGTGGAATCATGAACAAACGTATTGCTTTGGTGATAATGAGTATGCTCTGGAGTGCCATGACATTTGCCGCCGGTACCGAGTACCGGATGCGGGTTGATGGACTGGCCTGTCCTTACTGCGCCTATGGTATCGAGAAGAAACTGAAGGCCATCGACGGCGTCGGGAAGATTGATGTCAATCTCAATGAGGGGCTGGTGATCGTGGACGTGGCCGAAGGCACCCGCCTGACCGAGCCACAGATGAAGAAACTGTTCCAGGACTCGGGTTTTACCTACCGCAGCATGACAGAGACGCCCCTGGACGGTGATGCCGGAAAATGAGTGAGGCAACAGACCGGCATGTTGCACACGTCCTCCTTGCTGCCTTCATCCTGCCGGGTGTTACAGCAGGCCCGGCCTGGAGTGCACCAATCACGTTTAATACCGCACTGCCCGTCGCACAGGGTGAGTTCCTGTTCCGTGAGCAGTTGATCAGCAACCGCTCCGGTGATGACCCCGGTACGCTGGATCGCAAGCGTACGGCCAATGCAGCTGTCTCGGTGCTTGGTTATGGTGTCAGCGGCAAGCTTGCTGTGTTTGGTGCACTGCCTTATCGCGACAATACCCTGAGGCTGACGACCGGAGGCCAGCGTGTTTCCCGCAGTGCCAGCGGGTTTGGTGATCTTACGGTGTTTGGCCGTTACACACTTGTCCAGCACGACCGGCCGGGACGGAATTTTCGTATCGCCCCGTTTGCCGGTATCAAGGCGCCTTCGGGTGATGACGACCAGCGTGATACGCAGGGTGTTCTGCCCGCCAGTGTTCAGGTGGGTTCAGGTTCCTGGGACCCGCTGTTCGGTATCGTGACCACCTACCAGACACTGGACTATCAACTCGATGCCCAGCTGGGTTACCAGGTCAATACGCAAGCCAATGATTTCGAGGCCGGTGATGTAGCGAGGCTGGATGGCTCCCTGCAGTACCGCCTGTGGCCACGAACACTGGGCAGCGGGTTGCCCGCATTTTTGTACGGTGTCATTGAAGCCAACCTGGTGTACCAACAGAAAAACCGCATCAATAGCCGCTCAGATCCTGATTCCGGTGGTACACGGCTGTTCCTGACACCGGGAATCCAGTATGTCACACGTCGCTGGATCACGGAGGCGGCCGTGCAGGTCCCGGTGTTACAGGATCTCAATGGTGATGCACTGGAGAATGATTATATTGCGCGGATCAGTATCCGTTTTAATTTCTGAATCCACAGGGTTAACGATAGGAGAGTTATTATGCGACGAGCTTTTTTGATTGCACTGGTGCTTGCTGTCTGGAGCGTGAACGGCTGGGCCGGGGACTACAACTACCAGGCACACGTCAAGGGGATGGTCTGTGCTTTCTGTGCCTACAGCGTGGGTAAAAAGATCGGTTCACTGCCAGGTGTCGATGCTGAGTCGGTCGATGTCAATCTGGAAAGCGGGCGTGTTGGTTTTGCCTCAAAGCAGCCGGTTTCCCGACAGGCACTTGAATCGGTGTTTACAGAATCCGGTTTCAGGCTGGATACGCTCGACGAAACCGGACACGTCCCGGCCGGAAGCGGGTCAGGGCAGGCGCTTGCATTGATGCTGGATATGACACTCGACAGCCTGGATACAGGCCGCTTTGAGACTGTGTTCGAGGCCATTGGTAATATTGCAGCAGGAAACCCCTCACGCCTGGTGATCGAAGCGCCCGCATCACTCGAAGGGGATCTGCTCAAGCCAGTACTGATGGGCCGTCAACAGGTCATGAAGGTGCGTTTCAAGGCGTCGGATAGCCCGTCGATACACCTTCAGTTGTATATGTAGGGGTGGATTACTCCGACTTTTTCTGTGGGCC
>JALVCM010000003.1 GCA_027010005.1 Thiohalobacter sp. | reverse complement strand
GCCGGCATGGGGGGGATTGCCGAGGTGTTACTGAACCTGGGCTACAAGGTCAGTGGTTCCGACTTGCGAGAGAATGCAGTCACTCGGCGGCTGGCACTGCAGGGGGCGCGGATCTGGTTTGGCCATGACGCAAGCCATGTCGCCGACTGTGACGTGGTCGTGGTGTCCACTGCCGTGAATGAAGATAACCCGGAGGTCAGGGCAGCGCGTGAACGTCGTATTCCGGTGGTACCACGCGCGGAAATGCTGGCCGAGATCATGCGTTTCCGTCACGGTATTGCAGTAGCCGGAACGCACGGCAAAACCACCACCACCAGCCTGGTCGCCAGCCTGTTGGCGGAAGGTGGACTGGATCCGACCTACGTCATCGGTGGCCGCCTCAACAGTTCGAACAGTCATGCACGGCTGGGCAGCAGCCGCTACCTGGTTGCGGAGGCAGACGAAAGTGATGCGTCTTTCCTCTACCTGCAACCCATGCTGGCCATCGTGACAAATATCGATGCCGACCACCTGTCGACCTACGAGGGTGACTTCCGCCGACTGCGCCAGACCTTTGTTGAATTCCTGCACCACCTGCCCTTCTACGGGTTAGCGGTGATGTGCGTCGATGATCCTACTGTACGTGATGTATTACCGGAGCTGACCCGCCAGGTGCGCAGCTACGGTATCGATGCAGAGGATGCCGATATACGTGCCATGAACCTGTGCCAGCAGGGGCAACAGATGTCTTTCGATATTCACCAGAAGGAACACCCGCCACTGAGTGTCGTGCTCAACCTGCCGGGCCGGCATAACGTGCTTAACGCGCTGGCGGCCATTGCCGTGGCGCGCGAACTGGATGTGAATGATGCCGCTATCCAGCATGCGCTGGAAACCTTCGAAGGAATAGGGCGGCGTTTCCAGATCAATGGCGAGGTCGAAATTGAAGGTGGCTCCGTACTGTTGATTGACGACTATGGACATCATCCGCGCGAGATTGCTGCCACCCTGGAAGCCGTGCGCCATGGCTGGCCGGAACGCCGCCTGGTCGTGGCCTTCCAGCCGCACCGTTACAGCCGCACCTTCGATCTTTTCGATGACTTTGTGCAGGAACTGGTCAATTGTGACCTGTTGCTGATCACTGAAGTGTATGCCGCCGGCGAGTCACCAGTCACCGGTGCGGACGGGCGTGCACTCTGCCGTGCCGTGCGCGGTCGTGGCCGGGTCGACCCGGTGTTTGTCGAGGATGTCGAGACCCTGCCTTCTGTTTTGCAGGACCTGATCAAACCCGGTGATGTGATATTAACACTTGGCGCCGGTTCTATTGGTGCCGTAGCGGCAGCTCTGCCCGCGGCTCTCAGTGACAAGCAGGGAGAAGATGGATGAGTTCTGACGATAACCGGATGCATTTTCACATGGGCTGTGGCGAATGCCTGCAAAGCCGTCGCTGGATTGTTCGCTGCGTATCCGGCGTATTACTGCACAGTGAAGACAAACCTGTTACAGACAGAACGGGGCATGAACAGCCCCGGCGTGAGGAGGATAGGGACGAATCATGATGACAGCGGAATCGATGCCAGTGTTGCGTGGTGAACTGAAATTTAACGACCCCCTGTCTGCCTACACCAGCTGGCGTGTTGGAGGACCTGCAGACCGTTGTTACCGGCCTGCCGATCTTGAGGACCTGCAGACCTTTCTTGCCAGTCTGCCTGAGGACGAGCCGCTGGAGTGGATCGGGCTGGGCAGTAATTTGCTGGTACGTGATGGTGGCGTGCGTGGCACGGTTATTCTGCCGTTCGGTGGCCTGGACACCCTGGATCTGCTGGATAACAACATCGTACGTGCTGGCGCCGGTGTTGCCTGCAACAAGGTGGCGCGTTTTGCGGCACGTGCCGGGCTGACCGGTGGAGAATTTCTGGCAGGTATCCCTGGCACCATGGGTGGCGCACTGGCGATGAATGCAGGTGCTTTCGGGGGAGAAACCTGGCCGTTGGTAGCAAGGGTGGAAACGCTGGACCACCACGGTGAATTGCACCTGCGGGATCGTAGTGATTTTGAAGTGTCCTACCGCAGCGTGACAGGTTTGCGAAATGAATGGTTTGTCTCTGCCGAGCTGAAACTGGAGCCGGGCGATGCGCAGGCTGCACTTGATAACATCAAGGTGCTGCTGGAGAAGCGTTCTGCGACACAGCCAACCGGTTTACCGAGTTGTGGTTCGGTGTTCCGTAACCCTCCCAACGATTTTGCCGCACGCCTGATCGATGCCTGTGGCCTGAAAGGCGAGCGTATCGGTAATGCACAGGTGTCCGGCAAACATGCCAACTTTATCATCAACCTTGGCGAGGCACGGGCAGAAGACATTGAAGCACTGATTCGTTATGTACAGGAAAGAGTGGCGCAGGTGCACGGTGTACGCCTGGAGCCCGAAGTCCGCATTATCGGAGTCTTTGCGTGAATGAAGGCATCAGCAATCCTGCTGTGTTCGGGAGAGTTGCCGTGTTAATGGGCGGCTGTTCTGCCGAACGTGATGTGTCGCTTCGGAGTGGAGAGGCAGTACTGGGTGCGTTGCTCTCCAGAGGTGTGGATGCTGTGGCGGTGGACGCAGGTTCACCAAATTTTGTTGCACAATTACAGGCCGGGGCATTTGACTGTGCATTCAATATTGTCCATGGCCGTGGCGGGGAAGACGGTGTGTTGCAAGGTCTCCTGAATTATCTCGATATACCGGTTACAGGCAGTGGTGTGCTGGGCTCGGCACTGGCGATGGACAAACAGCGTACCAAGCATGTGTGGCAGGGTCTCGGTCTGCCAACCCCTGACTTCGACGTGCTGACAAGTGAACAGGACCTGGAAAGCGTTGCCCGTCGTATCGGTTTCCCGATGATGCTCAAGCCAGTACACGAGGGGTCCAGTATTGGCATGGCCCGTGTCGAGAAACCGGAAGCACTGGCTCAGGCATGGCGTGAAGCAGACCAGTACGACCATGAGGTCATGGCGGAGTGCTGGATCAATGGTGAGGAATATACCGCGGCAATTGTCGGTGATACTGCACTGCCCCTGATCCGGCTGGAAACGCCACGGGAGTTTTATGACTACGAGGCCAAATACCAGTCAGACAGCACCTGCTATCACTGCCCGTGCGGCCTGCCGGAATCACGTGAGCTGGAATTGCAGCAACTGTCAAAGCAGGCGTTTGATGCAGTCGGCGCCAGTGGCTGGGGGCGGGTGGACTTTTTCCTCGATGGCGATAATTCGCCCTGGTTGATTGAAGTAAACACTGTGCCGGGTATGACAGACCACAGCCTGGTGCCCATGGCGGCCAAACACTATGGCTGGGACATGCCAGAACTTGCCTGGCGCATTCTTGAGACGGCCTTGAGCGGGAGTGAGTCGAGTGGCAGTTAAACGCAAGGTGCAGGCAAGGCGCAGGCAGAAGCCGACGCACAAGCCCCTGTCTCACTGGCTGCGACCGGCATTTGTGGTACTTGTGGTGAGTGGCAGTGTGGCCGGTCTTGCACTCATGCTGGAATGGATGAAAGACCCGTCTGCCTGGCCGGTAAAAACAGTACAGATCGAGGGTGAGTTGCACTATCTCGATATTGATGCGTTGCAGTCGTTTCTTGAGCCAATGACGAAACAGGGATTTTTTACCGTGCAGGTGGGTGAGATCCAGTCACAGTTACAGGCGCAGCCATGGGTTGAGCAGGTGTCGGTGCGACGCGTATGGCCAGACCGGGTTCAGGTGCGTATCCGGGAGCAACAAGCTGTTGTTCGCTGGGGTGATGCAGGTTTTCTGAACCCGCGTGGTGAATATTTTTCACCACACAACAGTATTGATATAGCAGGGCTGCCACAGCTGGCCGGGCCGGACGGCTATGAACAACGGGTATTATCGATGTTTGCACAGATGCGCAAGTCGTTACGGCCATTGCAACTTGCCATTGTGAAATTACAGCTGGACGCACGACGTGCCTGGCATGTGCAACTGGATAACGGATTGAAAATGGAGCTGGGTCGGCGTGATCCGCTGCAAAGGGTGGCGCGTTTTGTTCATGCCTACCCGGCGATCATGGCGGCAGGGAGCGGCAGGGTGGTGTCAGTGGATTTGCGCTATAGCAATGGCGTGGCAGTTCGCTGGCAGTCAATGAACAAACAGGCGAAACGTACCGGTTGAATACCGTATGACAAAGAAATCAGAGAAAAACATGATCGTCGGGCTCGATATTGGTACCTCGAAGGTGGTTGCCATTGTCGGTGAAATCTCACCCGACGGCGGAATCGATATTATTGGTATTGGATCACATCCTTCCAAGGGGCTGAAGAAGGGAGTGGTAGTCAACATCGAGTCGACTGTGCATTCCATCCAGCGCGCCGTGGAAGAAGCCGAGTTGATGGCAGGTTGCCAGATTCACTCGGTGTACGCGGGTATAGCGGGCAGCCATATACGCAGCCTGAATTCACACGGCATCGTAGCAATCCGCGACAGGGAAGTGACACCGAGTGATGTAGAACGTGTTATCGATGCTGCGCGCGCGGTGGCAATCCCGGCCGACCAGAAAATGCTGCACATTCTGCCGCAGGAATATGTCATCGATGACCAGGACGGTATCCGTGAGCCGATCGGCATGTGCGGTGTGCGCCTGGAAGCCAAGGTGCACATGGTGACGGGGGCTGTCAGCGCGGCACAGAATATTATCAAGTGTGTGCGGCGCTGCGGGCTGGAAGTCGATGACATTATTCTCGAACAGCTGGCTTCCAGTTACTCGGTGCTGACCGAGGACGAAAAGGACCTGGGTGTCTGTCTTGTCGATATCGGTGGTGGCACCACGGATATCGCTGTGTTTACCGAAGGCTCGATCAGCCACACCGCAGTGATCCCGATTGCCGGTGACCAGGTGACAAATGATATCGCGGTGGCATTGCGCACACCGACACAGTATGCCGAGGACATCAAGATCAAGTATGCCTGCGCACTGCGCCAACTGGCAGCCAGCGATGAAAACATCGAGGTCCCGAGTGTCGGTGACCGCCCTCCACGACGTCTTGCCAGACAGACGCTGGCTGAAGTGATTGAGCCCCGCTATGAAGAATTACTTGCACTGGTGCAGGCTGAACTGCGGCGTAGCGGGTTCGAGGACCTGATCGCCGCCGGTGTCGTGTTGACCGGTGGCAGCTCAAAGATCGAAGGGCTGGTGGATCTTGCGGAAGAAGTCTTTCACATGCCGGTACGGCTTGGCGTGCCGCAAAGTATTACCGGGCTTGTTGATGTAGTGCGCAATCCGATTTATGCGACGGGTGTCGGGTTGTTGCTGTTCGGTCACCAGAACCGTACCCGTCGGAATTTTGATGCAGATATTGGTCGGGGTATACGCGGAGTGTGGGAGCGAATGAAGAGCTGGTTCCAGGGTAATTTCTAGCTTCAGGATCGGAGTACAGATTTGTTTTAACGGAATACGAAATTTTCAGGATACAAATTAGAGAGGAGTAGTCATCATGTTTGAACTTATGGATTCATACAGTCAGAACGCTGTCATCAAGGTCATCGGTATCGGTGGCGGCGGCGGAAATGCCGTTCAGCACATGGTCGAGGCCGATATTGAAGGTGTCGAGTTTGTTTGTGCCAACACCGATGCACAGGCACTCACCAACATGAATGCACGTACCACACTGCAACTGGGCAACAGTATTACCAAGGGGCTTGGTGCAGGCGCCAACCCGGATATTGGCCGCCAGGCCGCCATGGAAGACCGGGACCGTGTGGTCGAGTGTATCGAGGGGTCCGACATGCTGTTTATCACTGCCGGCATGGGTGGTGGAACCGGAACCGGTGCAGCACCGGTGGTTGCGCAGGTAGCCAAGGAGATGGGTATTCTGACCGTCGCCATTGTCACCAAGCCGTTCCCGTTCGAGGGTGGCAAGCGCCTGAGCGTAGCCGACCGTGGCCTGAAGGAGTTAGGGCAGTATGTGGACTCTCTGATCACCATTCCCAATGAAAAACTGTTGTCGGTACTGGGTAAGGACATCAGCCTGCTGAACGCGTTCAAGGCCGCCAACAGTGTATTGCAGGGTGCCGTGCAGGGGATTGCCGAACTGATTACCCGCCCGGGCCTGATCAATGTCGACTTTGCCGATGTGCGCACTGTAATGTCGGAAATGGGTATGGCGATGATGGGTTCCGG
>JALVCM010000002.1 GCA_027010005.1 Thiohalobacter sp. | reverse complement strand
GGCCAGTTTGGCGACGCGTTCCTGCAACTTCTCCTTGTCGTAATCGGAGGTCGCTTCCTCGATCTGGGCACGGATCTGGTTGACACGCGCTTCGATGTCACTGCTGTTGCCGGCACCATCGATAATCGTGGTGTTTTCCTTGGACACCAGGATGCGCTTGGCGCTGCCCAGGTCGTCCAGGGTGGCTTTCTCAAGCGACATGCCGACTTCCTCGGAGATGACCTGGCCGCCGGTGAGGATAGCGATATCCTGCAGCATAGCCTTGCGACGGTCACCGAAGCCCGGTGCCTTGACGGCGCAGACCTTGACGATACCGCGGATGCTGTTGACCACCAGTGTGGCCAGCGCTTCGCCTTCGGTATCTTCAGAGATAATCAACAGTGGACGACCGGCCTTGGCGACACCTTCCAGGATCGGCAGCAGGTCGCGGATGTTGGAGATCTTCTTGTCGAACAGCAGCACGAAGGGGTCTTCCAGCTCGGCCTGCATGTTCTGCTGGTTGGTCACGAAGTAAGGTGACAGGTAACCGCGGTCGAACTGCATACCTTCCACGACGTCCAGCTCGTTCTCCAGCGAAGAACCTTCCTCGACCGTGATAACGCCTTCCTTGCCGACCTTTTCCATCGCCTCGGCGATAATCTCGCCAATGTTCTCGTCCGAGTTGGCAGAAATCGTGCCGACCTGGGCGATGGCCTTGGTGTCGGAGCAGGTCTGCGACAGATCTTTCAGATGGCCAACCGCGACTGTCACGGCCTTGTCGATACCACGCTTGAGGTCCATCGGGTTCATGCCCGCGGCGACGGCTTTCATGCCTTCGCGAACAATGGCCTGTGCCAGTACGGTCGCGGTGGTGGTGCCGTCACCGGCGATATCGGACGTCTGCGAGGCGACTTCTTTCACCATCTGCGCGCCCATGTTCTCGAACTTGTCTTCCAGTTCGATTTCCTTGGCCACGGAAACGCCGTCCTTGGTGACGGTCGGGGCGCCAAATGCCTTGTCCAGTACCACGTTGCGGCCCTTGGGACCCAGCGTGACCTTGACGGCATCGGCCAGAATATTGACCCCGGCCACCATGCGGTGGCGGGCTTCATCACTGAATTTCACATCTTTGGCTGTCATTTCACTCTTCCTCTATTCAATTCTGTTCGGCCGGGGGCTTCAGCCCTCGATAATGGCCATAATGTCTTCTTCGCGCATCACCAGCAGATCGTCGCCTTCTACCTTGACCTCGGTGCCGGAATACTTGCCAAACAGCACCTTGTCACCGACCTTGACGTCCATGGGGACAATTTCACCACTGTCGTTGCGCTTGCCGTTGCCGGCCGCGATCACTTCGCCACGGCTGGGCTTTTCAGCTGCCGTATCCGGAATAACAATACCGCCCGGGGAGGTGCGTTCCTCTTCCATGCGTTTGACGATCACACGATCGTGAAGTGGACGAAGATTCATCAGAGCTTTCTCCTTTCAATACCTTGGTAATATTTCGAGCGACTATTAGCACTCGACCTGAGTGAGTGCTAATAATAGTCAGCAAAGTTGAAGAGTCAAGCAGAAATAGCCCGGGAGGCGTTAATCGTCTTCGCGGTGAAACTCGCCTTCGATAGTGCGCGGCCCCTGTCCAGGCGGCTTGCCGGGCACGCCGGGCGGCCCAAAGGGTCCGGAAGAACGGCTGATAAACCAGCGCACCAGGGCCTTTCTGACCGGCGGCACAAGCAGAAGGAAACCAATGGCATCGGTCACAAAACCCGGTGTCAGCAACAGTGCGCCAGCGAATACCAGCAGCACCCCTTCCAGCATCTCGGTAGCAGGAAGCTGCCCCTGCGCCATGCTCAGGCGCGCCCGCTGCAGGGTCATCCAGCCCTGCACACGCAGCAGCAGGGCACCCAGCAATGCGGTGAATACCACTAGCGAAATTGTGGGAATGGCGCCAATCATGTTCCCGACCTTGATCAGGAAGTAGATCTCCACCATGGGAACAGCCAGAAACAGCAGGAACAGGATGCCAACGGGATTCATGACCGGCACCATACCCGGCCATTGGAGCGACCACAAGCAACCTGATTTATGGAAATATTCTTGTCATTGCGAGCGTAGCGCGGCAATCTCCCCAAATCTGGCACTGACCCCAAAGAGATTGCCGCGCTACGCTCGCAATGACGCACCACTTATGACTTCACCGGATGACATCCAGCTGGTGTTCTGCACCGCACCGGACGCTGACACAGGGCGGCACATTGCCGCTGCGCTGGTGGAATACCGGCTGGCGGCCTGCGTCAACCTGTTACCCGGCCTTGAATCGATCTACCGCTGGGAAGGCAAGGTAACGTCGGATAGTGAGGTTTTGCTCATGATCAAGGCCCGTGCGGCCGACTACCCCTTGCTGGAAACGCGAATCCGGGCACTGCATCCCTACGAACTTCCTGAAATCATTGCAGTCCCACTGACTGCCGGCTTGCCGGCGTACCTGGACTGGGTACGAAACCCTGACGAGGCAAAATGAAAAACTGGTTACCCCTCCTGATGCTCGCCGGCTGGATGTCGGTCGCTCACGCCGGTCTGTTCGGTGATGACGAATTACTCCCCCCCGACGAGGCGTTTTCCTTCAAGGCTTCGGTAGACGCCAATGGCAAGATCCAGGCTGACTGGAAAATTGCCGACGGCTACTACCTTTATAAGGACAAGTTCAAATTCAGTTCCGGGAATGGCAATGCCGCCCTTGCCACGGCAGACTTTCCACCAGCCAAGGTCAAGAAAGACCCGCTGTTCGGTACCGTCGAGACCTACCGTAACAAGGTTCGCATCGGCATCCCGGTTACCCGTCAGCCAGGGGCCGGTAATCAACTGAGCTTTACCGCGACCTACCAGGGTTGCGCGGATATGGGGGTCTGTTACCCGCCGCAGACCCGAACTGTGTCGCTACAACTACCTGCGGCACCGACCACTCAAACACCTCCGGCCAATTCTGCGCTCGGGGCATTGAGCGCACTCGGTGCTGATCTCGGCTTTGACGACGAGAGCGAACTGCTGCCACCGGATGAGGCCTTCCGGCTCGATGTACTGGTCAGGGATGCAGACCACATTGCAGCCAGCTGGGTGATCGCGGAAGGCTATTACCTGTACCGCGACAAGTTCGAATTCGCACTGGAACCTGTCAAGGGAGTTTCACTGCGCCCGGTACAGATGCCCAAAGGCGAACTCAAGCAGGACGAATTTTTTGGTGAAATCCAGGTATATCACGAGGTCGTGGATGTCGATCTGGCCCTGCAGCGTGAAGCCGGCCCCGCCACGCCCGTCACCCTGGTGGTGAAATACCAGGGCTGCGCCGAGGCCGGGGTGTGCTACCAGCCCATGAGCAAGCGCATCGAACTGATGCTGCCACCCGCAGACGGCAGCAGTGCCGTGGCCACCCCCCTTGCAACAGAGACAGCACCTGCCGAGAGTGCACCGGCCGCCAACCTCAGCGAACAGGATGCCATCGCCCGCCGCCTGAAGGACGGTAACCTGATTGCCATCCTGCTGGCGTTTTACGGCTTTGGCCTGCTGCTGTCGTTTACGCCATGCGTATTCCCGATGGTTCCCATCCTGTCGTCCATTATTGTCGGCCAGGGTGCATCGATAACCACATACAAGAGCTTTATCCTGTCGCTGGTCTACGTACTGGCAATGGCAGCAACCTACACCGTGGCGGGCGTAGTGGCCGGACTGTTCGGCGAGAATCTGCAGGCCATCTTTCAGAATGCCTGGATACTGGGCGCATTTGCAGCCGTGTTCGTTCTGCTGTCATTTTCCATGTTCGGTTTCTATGAGCTGCAAATGCCATCATTCATCCAGAACCGGCTGTCCAGCGTCAGCAACCGCCAGCGCGGTGGCAGCCTGACCGGCGTGGCTATCATGGGCTTCCTGTCAGCGCTGATCGTCGGCCCCTGTGTCGCGGCCCCGCTGGCCGGTGCATTGATTTACATCGGCCAGACCGGTGATGCAGTCCTCGGCGGACTGGCACTGTTCACGCTCAGTATGGGCATGGGCACACCCCTGATCGCCATCGGTGTCGGTGCCGGCAAGCTGTTGCCGAAAGCCGGTGTGTGGATGGACCGGGTCAAGGCGGTGTTCGGTGTACTGATGCTGGCGGTGGCAATCTGGTTACTGGAACGCATCCTGCCTGCATCACTGACACTGGCACTCTGGTCGGCATTACTGATCCTGTCCGCCGTGTACCTGCGTGCCATGGACGACCTGCCAGTTGAGGCCACGGGCTGGGCACGCCTGTGGAAAGGGGTCGGGCTGTTATCACTGACCTATGGCGTCCTCCTGCTGATCGGTGCCGCCAGTGGTGGCAGCGACCCGCTACGGCCGCTGGAAAATGTCAGGGCAGGTGGCGTCAGTGGTCAGGCCATCGCCGTACAGGCACACGAACTTTCCTTCAAACAGATCCACTCACTGGCGGACCTGCAACGGGAACTGGACGCCGCTACCCGCGCCGGCAAACCGGTCATGGTCGATTTCTATGCCGACTGGTGCATCAGCTGCAAGGAAATGGAGAAGTACACCTTCGGTAATGCACGCGTTCAACAGGCACTGGAGAGTTTTGTCCTGCTGCAGGCCGATGTGACGGCAAACAACGAAGACGACAAGGCCCTGCTGAAACGCTTTGGCCTGTTCGGGCCGCCGGGCATCCTGTTCTTCGATGCCAGCGGCAAGGAACGGCCGGAACTGAGCGTGGTGGGTTTCAAGAAGCCGGAAGCGTTTCTTCAGGTCATCCGGAAAGTTCAAAACCCGTAGCCATAGAAGCCCCCGTCATTGCGATGCCTCGACCCGAGGGTGAGGAGTTTCAAGGGGTCAGAGTACTTGATATTCGTGAATATCAAGTACTCTGACCCCTTGAAACGAGATTGCCGCGCTGCGCTCGCAATGACGGGGTGGGGGGGATTACTTGAGGTTGTACTTCTTGATCAGGTCGTACATGGTCGGGCGGCTGACACCGAGTAACTCGGATGCCTGGGAAATTTTTCCACCCACGTGACCCATGGCGCGCACGATGGCCTGACGTTCTGCCTGTTCACGAATCTCGCGCAGGTTGAAGGTTCGCGTGTCATCGACACCGGCCCCGCCCAGTTCCAGGTCGGACACTGAAATCTGCTTGTGTTCGGCCATGATGACGGCACGCTTTACGCGGTTCTCCAGCTCACGCACATTGCCCGGCCAGGGATATGCCTCGATGGCCGCCAGCGAGTCCTTGCTGAGACGGTGCTGTTGCTTGCCCATTTGCTTACTGAACTTCTCCAGGAACACACGCGCCAGTAACAGAGTGTCCCCTTCCCGCTCACGTAACGCGGGGATGCGAATCGTGATTTCGCTGATACGGTAGTACAGATCCTCACGGAAATTGCTCTCCCGCGCCAGTTGCGGCAGATCCTTGTGGGTCGCGCAGATCACACGCACATCGACCGGGATCTCATGCCTGCCACCGACACGCTCGATAATCCGTTCCTGCAGGAAACGTAACAGCTTGGCCTGTAACGGCATCGGCATGTCGCCGATCTCGTCGAGAAACAGGGTTCCACCATTGGCTGACTCGATCTTGCCTGGCGTGGTCTTCACCGCACCGGTGAACGCACCTTTCTCGTAACCGAACAGCTCACTTTCCAGCAGGTTTTCCGGTATCGCTGCGCAGTTGATAGCAATAAAACGTTCTTCAGAACGGCCACTGAGCGAGTGAATCGAACGGGCAATCAACTCTTTGCCGGTACCCGATTCACCGAGTACCAGCACTGTCGCGTCGGCCGGTGCCACCTTCTCCACCGTCCGGCACATCTTGTGCATCTGTGGACTGCCGGTAATCACGCCCTCCAGCGGTGATTCACCACCGGTCACATGCAGGCGCTGATTTTCGTCCTCGATTTCGCGCAGCCGGTAGGCGCGGTTGACAATAAAGCCCAGCAGGTCTGCATCGATGGGCTTATAAAAGAAATCGTAGGCGCCCATGCTCACCGCCTGCAGGGCGTGCTGACGGTCATTATTACCGGTCACAACAATAATTTTGGTATGCGGTGCGCGGGCGAGAATATCTTCCAGGGTATGGAAACCTTCACTGGTGCCTTCCGCGTCCGGCGGCAAACCAAGATCCAGTGTTACGACAGGGGGATGGTGCTTTTCCAGCTCGGTAAGCGCGGATTCGCGATCTCCCGCGATAATGACGTCATA
>JALVCM010000001.1 GCA_027010005.1 Thiohalobacter sp. | reverse complement strand
ACAGGTACTCCGGCATTTTTTGTCCATCCCGGCGAGGCCAGTCACGGTGACCTGGGCATGATTACGGCGAAAGATGTGGTGATCGCCCTGTCCAATTCCGGCTCGACCGAAGAAATCCTCACCATTCTGCCCATCATCAAGCGTCTCGATGTACCGCTGATTTCGCTGACCGGCAACCCGGATTCGCCACTGGCGCAGGCCGCCAGCGTCAATCTCGACGTCAGTGTGGAGAAAGAAGCCTGCCCGCTGGACCTCGCCCCCACCGCCAGTACCACGGCCGCCCTGGCTATGGGAGATGCCCTGGCAATATCGCTGCTGGAAGTCCGTGGTTTCACGGCCGATGACTTCGCCCGCTCTCACCCGGGTGGAAAACTGGGCCGGCGTCTGCTGCTGCTGATCGACGATCTGATCCACACCGGTGATCGCGTTCCCTATGTGCCAACAGGCACACTGATCTGTGATGCACTGCTGGAGATGACACAGAAAGGTCTTGGTGCGACAGCCGTGGTAAACGACAAAAAACAGGTCGAGGGTATTTTCACCGATGGAGATCTGCGCCGTGCACTGGATAACGATATCGACCTGCACAAAACCCCCATCGACCAGGTCATGACCCGTGACTGCACCCTGATCTCCCCTGGCCTGCTGGCGGCAGAAGCCCTGAAGATCATGGAAGACGGGAAATTCAATGCCCTGCTGGTGGTCGATAACAACAATCAACTGATTGGCGCACTCAATATGCACGACCTGCTGCGCGCGGGCGTGGTATAGGCAGGGGCAATGAAAGACATCCTTGAAAAAGCCGCCCGCATCAAACTGCTGATATTCGATGTCGATGGTGTGCTGACCGACGGCAGTCTGTTCATCGGCGACGATGGCCAGGAGTACAAGGCTTTCCATTCACAGGACGGCCATGGCATCAAAATGCTGCAGAAATACGGTGTACGCTGCGCCATTATCACCGGTCGCACCTCAAAGGTTGTGGAACACCGCATACGTAACCTGGGTATAGACCCGGAACTGGTCTGGCAAGGCCAGCACGACAAGTTGCAGGGCTTTGCCGAATTGCTGAAACACACCGGCCTGCAGGCCGATGAAATCGCCTACCTTGGTGATGACGTGGTCGATCTTCCCGTCATGCAGAAGGTCGGCCTGGCCATTGCGGTACAGGATGCCCACGCCTTTGTCCTGAAGCACAGCCACTGGCAGACACCACGTGCCGGTGGCCGCGGCGCTGCCCGCGATGTCTGCGAAATGCTCATGGAAGCGCACGGTGTTTTGCAACAGGAACTGGAAAGTTACCTCTGATTGCGGGTAACGTATACGCATGACGCGCATCACTCCTCTTGTCCTGGCCGCTTTTCTGGTATTCCCTTCCCTGAGCCACGCCCTGTCCAGCGACCGTGACCAGCCGATGATGATCGAGGCAGACCGCGTTGAGCTGGATGATGCCAAAGGCGTCAGTATCTATACCGGCAATGTCCGGGTTACCCAGGGTACGCTGGTTCTGACCGGCGACCGCATGGTCGTCCATAACAAGGGCAATGACATCGACAAGGTCCTGATGGATGGCAACCCGGCCACCTACAAACAACGGCCGGACGGCAAGGACCAGGACGTACATGCCCACTCGAAACGCATGGAGTACTACACCAACCCGCAACACATCATTCTGCTGGGAGAAGCCGTGGTCAACCAGGCCGGTGATGTGCTGCGTAGCGAACGTATCGTCTATGATGTCGTGAAAGACCAGGTCAATGCCGGCACTGACCAGCCGGATGACCGGGTCATCATTACCATTCAGCCCAAGCCCAAAAAAGACAACAAGGCCAGCCCTGCACCATGAGTCGACTGGAAGCCCGGGAACTTGGCAAGAGCTATTCCGGCCGCAAGGTTATCGAATCTGTCTCGTTGCACGTGGACAGCGGCGAGGTGGTCGGCCTGCTCGGCCCCAACGGGGCAGGTAAAACCACCTGCTTTTACATGATCGTCGGGCTGGTCCCCAGTGACGGCGGCAGTGTATGGCTGGATGACCTGGACCTGACCCCCTTTCCCATGCACATACGCGCCCGCAAGGGTGTCGGTTACCTGCCCCAGGAAGCCTCGGTATTCCGCAAGCTCAGTGTCGCCGACAACCTGCTCGCGGTACTGGAGTTGCGAAAAGATTTAAGTCGCCGGGAACGTGCCGATAAAATGGAAAACCTCCTGCAGGAACTCCATATCGAACACCTGCGGGAACAAAAAGGCGTCAGCCTGTCCGGTGGAGAACGCCGACGCGTGGAAATTGCACGCGCCCTGGCCATGGAACCACGCTTCATCCTGCTGGACGAACCCTTTGCCGGTGTCGACCCGATTTCGGTCATCGACATCCAGCGTATTGTTGAACACCTGACCGAGCGGAACATTGGAATCCTTATCACCGACCACAACGTGCGCGAAACACTGGGCATCTGCTCACGCGCCTACATTATCGGTAACGGCCACACACTGGCCGAAGGTTCGCCGGAGGACATCCTGCAGAACCAGAAAGTGCGCGATGTTTACCTCGGTGACCATTTCCGTATGTGATCCGGAAATTAATTTCACAAAACACTACAATGGCACAATAAATGCAGTAGAATACCTCTCTGTAACCGGCTGTCACCCTTTCAGCCGCCGCACAACAGAGACCGGTGACGCGTAATTATATGAAGCAGTCCATCCAGCTCCGGCTTGGCCAACACCTGACAATGACGCCCCAGTTGCAACAGGCGATCCGTCTGCTGCAACTCTCTACACTCGAACTGCAACTTGAAGTACAAACCGTTCTCGATTCCAACCTGATGCTGGAACGTGACGAGAACGACCAGGAAACCCGCACCGAAACCGCCGCCGAGTCCGCACCGGACCAGGCTGCCGCCGCAGATGCCGACCCGGCTGCCACGAAAACCGAAGGTATCGATGCCGAAGTCACCAGCAATACAGAAACCATACCCGACGAGTTACCCGGCGACACCAGCTGGGAAGACACCTACGATATGGGCGCCACCAGTTTCAGCGCCCCCGGTGGTGATCACGATCGTGACTTCTTTGAAACCCACCTGGGCAGCAGCGAAAGCCTGCACGAACACCTGCACTGGCAACTCGACCTGACGCCCTTCAGTGACGTCGATCGCGCGATTGCCGAAGCCATTATCGATTCAATCAATGATGACGGTTACCTGAATATTTCCCTTGAGGAACTGAACGAAAGCCTCGACCTGGCACCGGAACTGGAAATCGGCGTTGAGGAAATCCAGGCCGTACTGCGCCGTATCCAGCATTTCGACCCGGTGGGTGTAGGCGCCCGCGACCCGGCAGAATGCCTGTTGATCCAGCTGCTTGCGCTGGACCCCGGCACCCCGAGGCGCAAGCAGGCACTGCAACTGGTGCAGGAACACGTCACCCTGCTCGGAAATCGGGACTATAATCAGATTATGCGACGCATGAAGCTCACTGAGTCAGAGCTTCAGGAAGTACTTAAACTGGTCCAGTCGCTCAACCCGCGACCGGGTTCGCAGATTACCAGTGCAACGCCGCAGTATGTAGTGCCCGATGTATTCGTAGTCAAAAGAAAGGGCAAGTGGCAGGTGGATCTGAACATAGAAGCAACGCCCAAACTACGCATCAACAGCCAGTACGCCAACCTGGTACGGCGTGCCGACAACAGTGATGATAACACCTACCTGCGCAACCACCTGCAGGAAGCCCGCTGGTTCCTGAAGAGCCTGCAAAGCCGCCACGAAACCCTGCTCAAGGTGGCCCGTTGCATTGTTGAACGACAACGCAACTTCTTCGAGTACGGTGATGAAGCCATGAAGCCGCTGGTATTACGCGACATTGCCGAAACGGTCGAGATGCACGAGTCCACCATCTCCCGCGTTACCACCCAGAAGTACATGCACACTCCGCGTGGCATATTCGAATTCAAGTATTTCTTCTCCAGCCATGTCGGCACCGCCGACGGCGGGGAATGCTCGGCCACCGCCATACGTGCCATCATCAAGAAACTGGTTGCCGCAGAAAAACCCAACAAGCCGCTCAGCGACAGCAAGATCGCCACACTGCTCGCCGACCAGGGCATAAAAGTTGCTCGACGCACCATCGCCAAGTACCGCGAAGCGATGAACATACCACCTTCCAATGAACGTAAACGCCTCGCTTGAGGCCATGGACGAGGAGTATCTCCATGCAAATAGATGTTACCGGACGCCACGTAGAAATCACTGAACCCATGCGCGCCTATGTTGCGGAAAAATTCCAGCGGCTGGAGCGCCATTTCGACCACGTCACCGATGTCCACGTGGTGCTGAGCGTCGAAAAACTGCGTCATACGGCCGAAGCCACGATCCATATTTCCGGCGGCAAACTGTTTGCTGACGACACGGAAGAAAACATGTATGCCGCGATCGACGGCCTGACTGACAAGCTGGACCGCCAGATCAAGAAGCACAAGGAAAAACTCACCGACCATCACCGTTCGGAAGGCGCGGAAAACAAGAAGCAGGCCCTTTAGGGGAGAACGATACGGGGGGCGCAGACACGCCTCCCGGAGCCGACAACCATGCAAATTGCCAAACTCCTTGACCCAGCACGTATTGCCTGCCAGCAGGGCAGCTCCAGCAAAAAGCGCGCGCTGGAAACACTCAGCGAACTACTGGCCAATGGTCTGCCGGGCTTTACCGACGGTGAAATTTTCGACAGCCTGATCGGGCGTGAGCGACTGGGGAGTACCGGGCTCGGCAAGGGCGTCGCCCTGCCACATGGCCGCATGAGCGGGCTGGACGCGCCCATCGCGGCATTACTGACCCTGGAGCAGGGCATTGACTATGATGCAATCGATAACCAGCCGGTCGACCTGCTGTTGGCCCTGCTGGTACCTGAAGAGTCAACCGATGAGCACCTGAAAATACTCGCCGGGCTGGCTGAAATGTTCAGTAACGCTGATTTCTGCGCCCGTTTACGCAAGAGCAACAATGCTGAAGACTGCCTTGAACTGATCAGACACTGGAACACGAACCAGCAACTTTCTGCATGAAAACCTCTGACACCTCGGTTGGCACCCTGTTTGACACCCTGAGTGGCAAGCTGGACCTCGAGTGGGCAGGCAACCGCCTGGGTGAAAACCGCAATATCCAGAATATCGAGCCGGATAATGCCAAAACCGCTCTTGTCGGCCACCTCAACCTGATACACCCCAACCGTATCCAGGTGCTTGGCGCCACGGAAATACAATACCTGGACCGGCTCACGGAAAACTCCCGGCGCGACTTCATAGACCAGCTTTTTGACGGTAATACAGATCTGGTGATTATTGGCAACGGGCAGGCCGTACCGCCCGACATCAAGCAACGCGCCGAGGCCAGTTCCACACCACTGATTACCTCCCCCCGCCCGACCGCGCAGCTGGTCAACTACCTGCAATATTACCTGACCAGTCTGTTTGCCGAGAAAATCACCCTGCACGGGGTATTTATGGAAGTTTTCAGTCTCGGGCTGCTGATCACCGGCGACCCCAGCGTCGGCAAGAGCGAACTGGCACTGGAACTGGTCGCGCGTGGACACCGGCTGGTCGCCGACGACGCCCCGGAGTTCGCCCGTACCTCGCCGGACACGCTCAACGGGCGCTGCCCCGAGGTACTGCGCGACTTTCTCGAGGTGCGCGGTATTGGTGTACTCAATGTGCGCGCCATGTTCGGTGACAGCGCGATCAAGCAGAGCCGGAACCTGCGCCTGATCCTGAGACTGGTCCCGATGAGCGAGGAACAAATGCACACCATCGACCGCCTGTATGGCGCCCGCTCCACGCAAACCATTCTTGGTGTCGAGATACCCGAAATCACCCTGCCGGTGGCTCCCGGCCGCAACCTCGCGGTACTGGCCGAGGCCGCAGCACGCAACCATACCCTGTTGTTAAAAGGATTCGATTCAGCGCAGTTGTTTGTGGAACGCCAGACGCGTTTCATGGAAAATAACACTTCGTGAAACTGATCATTGTCAGCGGACTCTCCGGCTCGGGGAAAAGCGTTGCCCTGCACACGCTCGAAGACCTCGGCTATTACTGCATCGACAACCTGCCCGCCGGGTTGCTGGGTGCCCTTGCGCTCGAACTGAAACAGGCCCCCAAACCCGTCGAAAAGGTCGCCGTTGGTATCGACGCACGCAACCTCCCGCAGTCACTGCA